>NZ_JBXBAV010000041.1:0-38745 GCF_056783245.1 Flavobacterium sp. TC780
CAACGTATTGCTAAGGTTAGTACATGCTCCTGTTGTTAGGGAGGTAGCACCTAAATTGAACTTTGGATTGATAAAGAGAATGCACCTTATGTTTTAACAAAGCCTTTTCACACTTCGCAAAAGCTAGAAAAAGAAAATGAGGACGGAAGTATTAACATTACACTAAAACTTAAAACTAATTATGAAATAGAGCGTTTGCTTTTGGGTTTTGGTGATGGATTAGAAGTTATTAGCCCCAATGGATTACGATTACGGATAAAAGATAAACTTAGGAAAGCGTTACTTAAATATGGAGAATAATTTTTTCTGTTTTTAAATTAAAGAAATATCTTTCAAGATAGGTTAATCTGAAATCCTAATTTACTGAGCTGATGTAACTTTTCAGATAATCGAACAGCTAAGATTTCAAAAAAAATATTATATTTCATTCGAAAAATAGAAAACTTAACCAGCTCTATTTCAGAGCTAACATTTAACAAACTAAAAAATATTTTTCTAAATACTATGCATGCATAATATTTTTTTATTATATTTGAAATCGATATAGTTGCCAACAAAACGAATTCGATTTAAATTAATGCAAAGATACTATCACAATGTATTTCACATTAAAATTAAATAATCAAATACAATCTACCAAATGAAAGAAAAGACTATAGATTATATTTTACGCGCAACCTGGCAAGCTGTATCAAGAATGTACAATGAAGAGGCTGCAAAATATGATGGGACAATGGCTACTGGTTTTGCACTATTAAGTATCGATAAAGAAGAAGGAACTCCATCGACAGCATTAGGTCCTAGAATGGGAATGGAAGCTACCAGCTTAACCAGAACGCTCAAATCTATGGAAGACAAAGGCTTGATTGTTCGAAAGAAAAATCCAACCGATGGCCGAGGTGTTTTGATTTATCTAACTGAATTTGGAAAAGAGAAAAGAGAGTTATCTAAAAATACAGTCTTGAAATTTAATGAAACAGTTAGAAATCACATTTCTGAAGAAAAATTAAAACATTTTATTGAAGTTTCAGAAATCATAAATGAATTAATACAAGATAAAAATATATTTAATCAAACAGAAAAAACAGAAAATGAAACGCACAATTAAAAAAGTTGCCGTAATTGGATCCGGAATTATGGGTTCAGGAATAGCTTGTCATTTTGCTAACATTGGTGTGGAAGTTTTACTCCTAGACATCATTCCCCGTGAGTTAACAGAGGCCGAAACTAAAAAAGGCTTAACTCTTGAAAGCAAAGCCGTAAGAAACAGAGTTGTAAACGAACATCTTGCTAACTCATTAAAATCTAAACCATCTCCTATTTACAGTCAGAAATTCGCAAACAGAATTACAACTGGAAATACAACTGATGATATGGCAAAAATTGCCAATGTTGATTGGATTATTGAAGTTGTTGTAGAACGTCTTGATATTAAAAAACTAGTTTTTGAACAAATCGAGAAATTCCGTAAACCAGGAACTTTAGAACATCTAATACTTCTGGTATTCCGATTCATTTTATGAGCGAAGGAAGAAGCGAAGATTTTCAACAACATTTCTGCGGAACACATTTTTTTAACCCTGCGCGTTACTTAAAATTATTTGAAATTATTCCTGGTCCAAAAACATCTACTGATGTATTGGATTTCTTAAATGAATATGGATCTAAATTTTTAGGAAAAACTTCGGTTGTTGCTAAAGATACTCCAGCGTTTATTGGAAACAGAATCGGTATTTATGGTATCCAAAGTTTATTCCACTTAGTTAAAGAAATGGGATTAACTATCGAAGAAGTTGATAAATTGACAGGTCCAGTTATTGGCCGTCCAAAATCGGCTACTTTCCGTACAGTTGACGTTGTTGGTTTAGATACATTAGTACACGTTGCTAATGGTATTTATGAAAACTGCCCAACTGATGAGCAACACGAATTGTTTAAACTTCCTGATTTCATCACAAAAATGATGGAGAATAATTGGTTAGGAAGCAAAACAGGACAAGGTTTCTACAAAAAAGTAGATAGAGATATCCTTACTCTTGACTTAGACACATTAGAATATCGTGCTGCTAAAAAAGCAAATTTTGCTACACTTGAACTAACTAAAACTATCGATAAACCTATCAATCGTTTTAAAGTTTTGGTGAAAGGTAAAGATAAAGCTGGTGAATTTTACCGCAAAAGCTTTGCTGGAATGTTTGCTTACGTGTCAAACAGAATTCCTGAAATATCAGACGAATTATATAAAATTGACGATGCTATGAAAGCTGGTTTCGGATGGGAAAATGGTCCTTTCGAAATTTGGGATGCTATTGGTGTCGAAAACGGAATCGAAATCATGAAGGCTGAGGGGTTAGCTCCTGCTGCATGGGTAAACGATATGATAGCTTCTGGAAGTAAAAGCTTCTATTCTGTAAAAGAAGGGGCTACTTATTTTTATAATATTCCAACAAAATCACAAACTAAAGTTCCAGGTCAAGATGCATTCATTATCCTAAACAACATTCGCGAAAGCAAAAAAGTTTGGAGCAACAGCGGTGCAATTATCCAAGATCTAGGAGACGGAATCTTAAATTTAGAATTCCAATCGAAAATGAATACTATTGGTGGCGATGTATTACAGGCTATCAATAAAGCAATCGACTTATCTGAAAAAGAATATCAAGGATTAGTTATTGGTAATCAAGCTGCAAATTTTTCTGTAGGTGCTAATATCGGAATGATTTTTATGATGGCAGTGGAACAAGAATATGATGAGTTGAATATGGCTATCAAAATGTTCCAAGACACAATGATGCGCGTTCGTTACTCAGGAATCCCTGTTGTAGTAGCTCCTCACGGAATGACTTTTGGTGGTGGATGCGAAATGAGCTTACATGCCGATAAAGTGGTTGCTGCTGCTGAAACGTATATGGGATTAGTTGAATTTGGTGTTGGTGTACTTCCTGGTGGTGGTGGATCAAAAGAAATGGCTTTAAGAGCATCTGACCTTTTCCGTAAAAACGATGTAGAATTAAATGTTCTTCAAGAATATTTCTTGACTATTGCTATGGCAAAAGTATCTACCTCAGGTTACGAAGCTTTTGATACTGGGCTTTTACAACATGGTAAAGATATCATTGTAGTAAACAAAGACCGTCAGATTGCGGAAGCTAAAAAACATGCATTGTTAATGGCAGAAGCTGGTTATACACAACCAATAAGAAGAACTGATGTAAAAGTATTAGGAAAACAAGCTCTTGGAATGTTCTTAGTAGGAACAGATCAAATGGAAGCTGGAAAATACATTTCTGAGCACGATAAGAAAATTGCCAACAAACTGGCTTACGTAATGGCTGGTGGGGATTTATCTGAAGCGACTTTAGTATCTGAGCAATATTTATTAGATATCGAACGTGAAGCTTTCTTATCCCTTTGTACTGAAAGAAAAACATTGGAAAGAATTCAATATATGTTAACTAAAGGAAAACCACTTCGTAACTAGAAAATAGAACAAAGAGAATAGAATATAGATTTCAGACCTAGTAAAGTCTATTTTCTATGATCTATTTTCTATGATCTTAAAAAAACAAAACAAATGAAAACAGCATATATAGTAAAAGCATACCGTACTGCGGTAGGAAAAGCACCAAAAGGAGTTTTTAGATTTAAAAGACCTGATGAATTAGCAGCAGAGACCATTCAGTATATGATGAATGAACTGCCTGATTTTGACAAAAAACGTATTGATGATGTTATGGTAGGAAATGCCATGCCAGAAGCTGAACAAGGACTTAACGTTGGTCGTTTAATCTCTCTTATGGGATTAAAAGTAGAAGATGTTCCTGGTGTAACCGTAAACCGTTACTGTGCATCTGGATTAGAAACTATCGGAATGGCAACTGCAAAAATCCAATCGGGAATGGCAGATTGTATCATTGCAGGTGGTGCCGAAAGTATGAGTTTTATTCCGATGGGAGGTTACAAACCAACTCCGGATTATAAACTTGCTGCCGAAGGTCATGAAGATTATTACTGGGGAATGGGATTAACTGCTGAAGCGGTTGCTAACCAATACAAAATTTCTAGAGAAGATCAAGATGAGTTTGCTTATAACTCTCACATTAAAGCTTTGAAAGCGCAAGCTGAAGGTAAATTTGACAAACAAATCGTTCCGATTACTGTTGAGCAGACTTTCATTAATGAAAATGGTAAAAAAGAAACAAAATCATATGTTGTAAACAAAGATGAAGGGCCACGTGCTGGAACTTCTAAAGAAGCTTTGGCTGGTTTAAGACCTGTTTTTGCTGCTGATGGAAGCGTAACTGCTGGTAACTCTTCTCAAATGAGTGATGGTGCAGCTTTTGTTTTAATCATGAGCGAGGATATGGTAAAAGAATTAAACCTTGAGCCTATCGCCAGATTAGTAAACTTTGCTTCTTCTGGAGTTGAGCCAAGAATCATGGGTATCGGACCAGTAAAAGCTATCCCGAAAGCCTTAAAACAAGCAGGATTACAATTAAAAGATATTGATTTAGTTGAGCTAAACGAGGCTTTCGCTTCTCAATCATTAGCTGTTGTTCGCGAATTAGGTTTAAACCCTGATATCGTAAACGTTAATGGTGGTGCAATCGCTTTAGGTCACCCTCTAGGATGCACAGGAGCGAAACTATCTGTTCAATTATTCGACGAAATGAAACGCAGAGGCAGCAAATACGGAATCGTTTCTATGTGTGTAGGAACAGGACAAGGTTCTGCTGGGATTTACGAGGTTCTTTAAAAAAAGAGGATAGAGCAAAGAGAATAGAATAAAGAGAATAGATGTTTTTTCGAGAATAAAGAGATCTACTTTTTGGGATGATAAAATGTTTTAAAAACCAAATAAAAACAGTATTAATCTTACTTTTTTTATTTAATTTCTTAACTTGACTCAAAAAAATGAGACATAATTATAAGAACTTAAAGATTTGGAAGATTGGAATTGCAATTGCTAATGAAATTTCAGATGTTTTAATAGAATTTCCAAAACACGAACGATATGACTTGAGTTCTCAAATAAGCAGATGTTCAGTTTCGATGCCTAGTAATATTGCCGAAGGATCTTCAAGAACAGATAGGTCTTTCAGTCACTTTTTAGACATTTCTCTTGGTTCTTCATTTGAACTAATCACACAATTATTGATTGCGAAACATAGAAAATATATAAACGAGATACAATTTAACCAATTAGAAATTAAAATAGAAGAATTCCAAAGGATGACAATGGGTTTTCAAAACGGACTAAAGTAAAAGTCTATTTTCTATACTCTATATTCTATTTTCTTTCATAAAAAACAAAAACAAAATGGCAGATACAATCGAAAAAAACGTAACCCGTGGTGGTCAGTTTTTAGTAAAAGAAACAAAGTGCGAAGATATCTTTACACCAGAAGATTTTTCGGAAGAGCAATTAATGATGCGTGACTCTGTAAAAGAGTTTGTAGACAAAGAAATTTGGCCTAACAAAAATCGCTTCGAGAAAAAAGATTACGCTTTTACAGAAGAAAGCATGCGTAAAGCAGGTGAATTGGGACTTTTAGGAGTTGCAGTTCCAGAAGAGTATGGTGGATTAGGAATGGGATTCGTATCAACAATGTTGGTATGTGATTATATCTCAGGTGCTACAGGTTCGTTCTCTACTGCTTTTGGTGCCCATACAGGTATCGGAACTATGCCAATTACTTTGTATGGTACTGAAGAACAAAAGAAAAAATACGTTCCTAAATTAGCATCGGGTGAATGGTTTGGAGCTTATTGCTTAACAGAACCAGGAGCTGGATCTGATGCAAACTCAGGAAAAACTAAAGCCGTTTTATCTGAAGATGGAAAATACTACTCTATTACAGGACAAAAAATGTGGATTTCTAACGCAGGTTTCTGTAGCGTTTTCATCGTTTTTGCTCGTATTGGTGATGATAAAAATATTACAGGTTTCATCGTAGAAAATGATCCATCTAATGGAATTTCTATGAATGAAGAAGAGCATAAATTAGGAATCCGT
Source organism: Flavobacterium sp. TC780 (assembly GCF_056783245.1). Classification (NCBI taxonomy): domain Bacteria; kingdom Pseudomonadati; phylum Bacteroidota; class Flavobacteriia; order Flavobacteriales; family Flavobacteriaceae; genus Flavobacterium; species Flavobacterium sp. TC780. Next base: position 6,017 of record NZ_JBXBAV010000041.1, read on the forward strand.
GCTTCATCTACTCGTCAGGTTTTCTTTAATGATACTAAAGTTCCTGTTGAAAACATGCTATCTGAAAGAGGAAATGGTTTCAAGATTGCAATGAACGCATTAAACGTTGGTCGTATTAAGCTTGCTGCTGCTTGTCTTGATGCTCAAAGAAGAGTAACTACTGGAGCTGTAAAATATGCTAACGAAAGAATCCAATTTAACACTGCGATTTCAAGTTTTGGAGCTATTCGTTACAAACTAGCTGAAATGGCAACTAGCGCTTATGCTGGTGAAAGTGCTTCTTACCGTGCAGCAAAAGATATCGAAGATAGAATTATTGCTCGTGAAGCTGAAGGTTCTACACATCAAGAAGCTGAATTAAAAGGTGTTGAAGAATACGCTATTGAGTGTTCTATCCTTAAAGTTGCAGTTTCTGAAGATGTTCAAAATTGTGCTGATGAAGGAATTCAGATTTTTGGAGGAATGGGATTCTCTGAAGATACTCCAATGGAAAGTGCTTGGAGAGATGCTAGAATTGCTCGTATTTACGAAGGTACAAACGAAATCAACAGAATGCTTTCTGTAGGTATGTTGATCAAAAAAGCAATGAAAGGTCACGTTGATTTATTAGGACCTGCAATGAAGGTATCTGAAGAATTAATGGGTATTCCATCTTTTGACACTCCTGATTTCTCTGAATTATTTGCTGAAGAAAAAGGAATCGTTGCAAACCTTAAAAAAGTTTTCTTAATGGTTGCTGGAAGTGCTGTACAAAAATATGGTCCAGACTTAGATGCTCACCAACAATTATTAATGGCTGCATCTGATATTTTAATCGAAATCTATATGGCAGAAAGTACTATTCTAGAACTGAAAAATTAGCCAAAAAAGAAGGAGAAGCAGAAGAACAAGAGCAAATTGCAATGGCAAAATTATACTTGTATAAAGCAGTAGATAGTAACACAAAAAGGAAAAGAAGGAATTATTTCTTTTGCTGAAGGCGATGAACAACGAATGACGTTAATGGGATTACGTCGTTTTACAAAATATACGAACATGCCTAATGTTGTTGCTCTAAAGAAGAAACGATTACTTCAAAATTAGTTGCAGAAAACGAATACTGCTTCTAAAATAAAAATAGTTTTTAGTCAATTTAATTTGTCTAAAACCGCAGCTGTCCCGAAAAACACTGCGGTTTTTTTATTGCCATAGTAAAAAATGGAGATGCACAGCAGCTTCTGGCGCAAAAAAAGAGATGCACTACTGTGCACCTCTACGTTAACGATCTAATAACATCTTGAATTATTTTTTGCCGCAGATTGCAGGATTAAAATGTTTTTTTACAACTAACAATCAATCATTCACAATTAACTATTGGGCTTCATAATCAAATCATGATCTCCTTCTGAACTTAAATTCAAAAAACGTTCATATTCTCTTAAAACATCTGAGATAATTCCATCTTTACTCAAATATTGAATATCATATCCTTGCCGATGATCTCCAAAATAAGTAATTGGTTGAAAAATCATTTCCAAATCCATATCTGGAGTATTTTTTTCCTTTAATAATGTTTCAGAAACTGTTTGTCCCTGAGCCATTACACCATATTTAAAGTTTCGCAACTCATCATATTCTATTTCTAACTCGATAGCCTGATGGGGTGAGGAAAAGGAATTTATATGTGCTTCAATATTATTTTTAGCCAATTCAACCACTAGTTCTTCAAAAGCTTTTTTTACCGTTTTATTTAAAAATTCATGAATGTCTTTCTTTTTAGAAACAGTCACAATCTTTTCTAAATGTTCTTTCCAGTTAGTATTATTCCAATTTAAACTTCCATGCGAATATTTTTTAGCACTATATTCACTATCTACAACCAATGCTTTCCATAAATTATAACATAACAGCAACATAATGATTCCGAAGGGTAAAGCGGTAATTAATGTCATCGTCTGAAGAGAAGCCAATCCTCCGGAATGCAATAAACTCAAGGACAGAAGTGACAATAAAACTCCCCAAAAAACACTTTGCCATTTTGGTGAGCTTACAGCTCCTTTTGATGCGATACCATTCATTATAAAAATCCCCGAATCTGAGACGTGATAAAAAACACGCAAATAATCAGAATTGACAAAACATTCAAAAAGGTTGTAAACGGGAAATAAGTAAAGAAATTAAACAAAAGTGTGTCCGGATTTTTAGCAAACTCACTTAAAGCTCCATGCGCTATGTGTTCATCAATCCATACGGCACTACTTCCAAAAACAGTCATCCACAAAAAATTAAAAAAGGCAGGAATAAATAATACTGCCAAAATAAACTCGCGTATGGTTCTGCCTTTAGAAATTTTGGCAATAAATAACCCAACATAAGGTGCCCAAGAAATCCACCATGCCCAATACAAAATAGTCCAGTTTGAAAACCATTCCTGACTCCCTTTTTCGTAAGCATACGTATTAAATGTCAACGAAATAAAATGACTTATATAGTGGCCTAAGCCTTCGGTAAATGTGCTTAGAATATAAATAGTTGGCCCAAAAACAAGTATAAACAACATTAGTAAAACGGCCATAATGATATTTAGCTCACTTAGTTTTTTAACTCCTTTTCCTAAACCTGAAATAGCCGAAGAAACAGCAATTATCATTACTACCAAAACAATAATAATTTGATAATTAAAACTAGATTCTGGAATTACATTAAGACTTACTAATCCGGCACTTAGCTGCACAACACCGAAACCAAGAGTTGTTGCAATTCCAAAAAAAGTACTGCACAAACCAAAAACATCTACAATATTTCCGAATTTTCCGTGAATTCTACTTTTTAAAATCGGGTAAAATCCACTTCGGATTGCAAGAGGCAAATTATGCCTATAAGCAAAATATGCCAATGAAAGCCCTACAACACCATATATAGACCATGCATGAAAACCCCAATGGAAAAAGTATACAATTGCGCTTCTTTTGCTCGTAAATTTTCCGCCAAATTAGCATTGGCTGGAGTCGCATAATGCGCCATAGTTTCCCCCACTCCAAAATACATCAACCCTATTCCCATTCCTGCTGCAAAAAGCATTGCTACCCATGAAAAAAAGAATATTCAGGCTCAGAATCGTCTGTTCCTAATTTAATTTTTCCAAATTTACTAATTGCTAATGTGACTAAAAACAAAACAAAAACAGTCACTAACAATACATAAAGCCAACTTAAATTTTTAAATATTATGTCTTTTGCAAAATTAAGTGTCTGTTCTGCATCCTTCGAAAAAAACACACAGAACAACGAAATTGCAATAATTATGGTCAAACTTGGTAATGCAACTGATTTAGTAAAATTGGTTTTAAAGATACTTGAGCTTTTAAATTTATTCATCATAAAATGGTTTTTCACTGTTATTATCTAAAGTAAATCCAAATTTTAAATTCAGATTGAGGAAGTTTTTATAAATGTAAACTTTGATAATTTCATACAGAAGAATTGTAAATCTAATAAAAAAGAAACAATTTTCCCCCTAAAACACTATAAAAGTCACTTTTTAAAACAAAAACTATAACAAATAAGTCTAACACTGTGTGTCTATTTAATCACTATTTCGTTTCTGAAATGTTTTATATTTAGCATTCAAAAAAAAACTATTAAAAACTAAAAATTCTTAAAAATGAAAAGATTAAAACCGATTATTTTCTTTTTCTTGTGCTGTTTTGCCACAGACAATTTTGCACAATCAGGAAAAAAAATTGACGTTATTGCTTATTATACTGGTGATGACAAACTTATTAATCAATATGATGTAAGTAAGCTTACTCACATAATCTTTAGTTTCTGTCACCTAAAAGATGGAAAATTAAGCGTAGACACACCTAAGGATTCAATTGCAATTAAACACCTGGTTGGATTAAAAAAAACTCATCCAAAACTTAAAATCATGCTTTCGCTAGGTGGATGGGGCGGATGTGAACCATGTTCTGAAGTTTTCTCTACTGCACAAGGAAGAAATATTTTTGCAGATCAGTAAAAGAAATTAATAATTATTTTAAAACTGATGGTTTAGATCTAGATTGGGAATACCCAGCGATTGAGGGACTTCCTGGACATTTATATCAAGCTGCGGATAAGCAAAACTTTACTGAACTGGTAAAAGCTCTACGCACATATTTAGGTAAAAAACATGAACTTAGCTTTGCAGCAGGTGGATTTCAAAAATTCCTAGACGAATCTATAGAATGGAAAATCGTTATGCCACTAGTAGATCGTGTAAATATAATGAGTTATGATTTAGTAAATGGATACTCAAAAGTAACTGGTCATCATGCTCCTTTATATGGAGGAACTCCTGATGCACAATGTACAGACAGAGCAGTAACTTATTTAATTAAAATTAGGCATTCCTGCAAGCAAATTAGTAATTGGTGGCGCTTTTTATACTAGAATTTGGAAAAATGTTGCCAATATAAATAATGGTTTATACCAATCAGGACACACATCAAAGGTATAGCTTTTAAAGACTATGCAACTACTTTTACGAGGCAAATCGGACTGGAAATATTTTTGGGATAATAAAGCAAAAGCAGGATATTGGTATAATAAAAGAGCAAAAATTTGCTACAGGAGATGATCTACCTTCAATAAAAGAGAAAACCGAATATGCTATAACTAAAAAATTAGGAGGCATTATGTTCTGGGAACTACCTTTAGACTCTTTCAAAAACGGAATGGTTGATGCCATTTATGAAGTAAAAACAAAAAAATAAAAATATAATAAAAATAAAAATGCGTTAACACTTTCTTGAATTGTTAACGCATTTTCTTTAAACTAAAATTACCCTTTTTAGTTCACTTTAGATTTTTCAATTTCACCAATAAAAGGAATAGAATCTTGTATCTCATTACTAATTGCTGTTTGCAAATAAAACTCTAGCTGCACAAATTTAGCAGCATTGATTGCTCCTATTGCCTTTTTGGCTTTATTATACGTTTTGCTATATAATTTTTCATAGCTAAGGTTATTTTTTAAAATCCTTTTGCCAATTCATCTGCTTTAGCATCTGTAAGAGTAGCATAATTTATAGCATAATCATCAATCAATTTCAATTTTGTCTGTCCCAATGATTTACGTTCTACCTCATAGCTTTCATATACTTTCAAAAAAGCTGAAGTTTGTTCATCTGACAAATTCATATATTGTTTTACAAGTTCTGATTTTGATCTTCCATAAATACTTTGAATAACATCTAAATTTTCTTTCTCTAAAGATTGAGCAAAAGAATTCACTGAAACCACCAATAATAATGCAATAAGAAACTTTTTCATAATTTTAGATTTAAAATTTATGGTAATAATTATATTTAATTTGTTTAAAAATTGGTCATTGATCATTTTAAATTTTCTCATCATAGCATAACTCATCATTAATGGATGCATATATAAATATTATAGTATCAACAAACTGTTACATGGAGTTATTATTTCTTATCTGCATCTACTTTTGGAGCACTTATCTCTCCATAATAGATAATTGATGATCTATTATTACTATTTACTATAAGTGTCGTACTTCTATTAAAAAAAACAGAAAACATCAAATTATAAACATCATCTTTCCCTTTTTTTACTATAGCTTTAAAATTGTAACTCTTATTCTTTTTTTCAACTTTTATATTTTCTGGTTTTCCATCAAATTTTATTCCCCCGTCACTGCCATATCCTATATTGTATCCGCGTCCAAAAAACGGCAGATCACAAGTCACTTTTTCTTCATTAAATTTTAAAAAATAAGTGTTATAGTCTAAAATAATAATTCTTCCGCCATGCGGAGAAATTCTTTGAGCTTCAAACACAAAATTTTTAGAATCAATTAGTGCTTCAATTTGTTTTTGCAGTAGTAATTCTTTTTCTGCTTTTATCTCTTTAGATTACTTTTTTTGTGCAAAAACTGAAATGCTCAAAAAAAATGACAACACTAGTAAAATAGATAATTTAGTTTTCATAAAATGAATTTTAGCAGGATTAAAAATAAACATCCTATTTTTTGGTAAATCGCATCATGGCAATATCACCTGAAATAAATTGTAATGTTTTCCCATTATCTGTAACATCATAAGAAGTTATCTTCAACATTGTGTCCATAAAAATTTGCTCCCCTTGATTATCCATACACATCATTCTAGTGCTTGCTAATCCATCTTTAAAACTAATTTTATAACCATCAACATTTAATTTACCTGTAAAAGAGTTACAGCTATTATTTCCAGAAACTCTATTTTCATTGGTATCGAAAGTTATTGTTGGTTTTTTATTAGGATACAAACCATCAAAAGCAATTCTTGGCCCAGATATATAATTTAACTCCCAAGTACCATTAAGCTGTTCGGCAGAATTTGTAGTTGTAGTTTTATTTTGTACAGAATTACATGAAAATAAAATAATTCCTAATACAGCGAACATTGACATTTTTTTTATCATAATTTAAAGATTTAAATTTTACAAATAACTATTATAGACTATGTTTAGTATTTTTTACAAATAAATTCATACACGAATTTAAGCAATATTTCGTCTACACTTATAATTTTAAAGTTATTTTTAACTTTACGCAGTAACGATTTTTACTGCTCTAATGATTTTGTTTCAATAATTTTAAGCTAACTTTACTTTTGATAAAAAAAATAGACCCATTATGAAAAAAATAATCCTATCTCTTATAGTAATTGCTACAGTTCTTACTGGATGTAAAACCAAAAATAACTCAGAAGACTCTAAAAAATTAACCATCGCTCTTGAGCCAAAAGTAATAGCTCAGTGTCTGGCACAGCCACTTTTGTAGAAAAAAGGTGAAGTAACTTTTGTAGCAAAAATTAGTGGCTTAAAACCCGGAGTTCATGCAATACACATTCATGAAAAATCAGATTGCTCTGCTGCTGATGGAAGTTCTGCAGGAGGACACTGGAATCCAACATTTAAAAAAACATGGAAAATGGGGGGTTGGAGATATCATAAAGGTGACATTGGAAATTTTACAGCAGATGAAAAAGGAAATGGTACAATTACACTAACAACAAATGAATGGTGCATAGGCTGTGGCGATGTAACAAAAGATATTTTAGGAAAAGGATTAATTGTACATCAAGACGCAGATGATTTTGTTACTCAACCTACAGGAAATGCAGGCGGAAGAGTAGCTTGTTCGGAATCATAAAATAATATCCTAAAATTAAAAAAACCATTTTATTCACAAAGTAAAATGGTTTTTTTATTTTAATCAATCCCCAAATCATAAAAAAAGGATAGCTTTGTAGCTTCAAATTAAAGTAATGATTAACCCTTCGGCAACAGGTTGGATAGATAAATTTTTCAGTAAACAAAAGTTCCAAGAACAGTCCGTTACTGAAACTTAATAATTCTTTTTATCAAAAAGTTAGAGCGACAGTTTTATCTACGGCCATATAATTTCAATAGAAACTCCAACACCAATTAAAACTAAAGGCTGGTTTAAAACTGAAATTTCAAAAGTAGCTTTATTAAATACTTTATTCGGAGTTTATTCTCTAACCAAATACGATAATAATTCAGAACATTTTATTACTGAGGCTTTGGCTTTTTATAATCAAATGAATCCTAAGGTTTTTCAATCTCTTCAAAATATTACTTCCAAAAAGCAGTGATGTCTTAACTTTAGAAAATATTATTGATGAACGTGTTCAGACGAACGACAGCATCATAAGTAAAAATTTTTCTCATTTAGTAACAAATGCGCTGCTATTTATAGATGTTTTGGCTTTCCGCCAATATTTAATTCATGGATCAATTCCTGAAAAATATCTAAAGAAACAGAAGAAACTGTTATGGGTATTGTTGCATTAGCTTTAAAGACTTAAAACCAATAAATCACAATACGATGATTTATTGATTAAACTTTTTGAAGGTTCGATACGTTATAGCAAATTTTCTAAAGTTACAGTTGCTACTTTAGAAACATTACAATTGCATCATTTTACAAATGAACTAGAAAGATATTATCTAATTGATATGGCAGGTATGGCTTTATGGAGCGATGGTGTCGTAGAAAATGAGGAAGCTTATTTTTTACATACACTAGCTGGTATTTTAAAACTTATCTGATAATTTTGTAACTGAAAGTATCAAAAGTACTAATGCTTTTATAACAGAGCACAAAAAGAGATCCCTTATTTTAATTACTCGAATCCTGTAAAGCATTTTTATCGATCAAATGACAATGGGAGTTATTACGCTTATAAAACGCAAAAAAACTGATGAATCAAGGAGATGATACAAGGAAAAGAATTAATGTTCTCCTTGCCTATTCAACCCGTAGAGATCTGGATCTTAGCGAAAAGAAGAAAGAAAAAAACAATTATTAATATTTGCAAAACAATTCCATCATTAACAAGTATTCTTACTTCCAGGCGGAAGCTTACTATTGCCAATATTAATTAAGTTTATCCCGACCTTATTGCCATCGGCATTTAATGAGAACTTAAAAAATGATGAAAACGAATAAAAACAAAAAAATCGCCTTTAAAGGCGATTTTTTTTGTTTACATATTTACAATTTCAATTGATAAACTTCATCCAGTTCATCATTCGACTAATATTCACATTTAGATCAGTTACAAATCCTGAATTCAAACCATAAACCCAACCGTGTAACATCAAGTCCTGACCGTTTTTCCATGCGCCTTGAACAATTGAAGTTTTTGCTAAATTATAAACTTGCTCTTTAGCGTTTACTTCTACAAAAGCATTAAAACGTTCTGTTTCATCTTCAATAGAGTTTAAATATTTATCATGTAAAACGGTATTCGTCTTTAATATGACTAATCCAGTGATCAATGATTCCTACTGATTGATTCCCCATTGCTGTTTTAACACCACCACAACCGTAATGTCCACAAACAATAACATGTTTAACTTTTAAAACATTCACAGCATAATCCAAAACACTTAACATGTTCATATCTGAGTGAACCACCTATATTGGCAATATTTCGATGTACAAAAACCTCACCTGGTTCCCGTTGCTCGAATGATTTCGTTTGCTGGAACACCAACCATCCGAACAACCAATCCATAATAAAGGTGGCGTTTGTCCTTTGGCCAAATCTGCAAAATAGTTAGGATCGATAGCTAATGATTTTTAACCCACTTTTTATTATTATCTAATATTTGTTTATAAAACTCTTTCATATTTTTTTTTTATAACTGTCAAATTCTAGTGTTTAGAGGATTCTAAAAAAGTCTCCTGTAAAATTACCTCTTTTTAATCCTCCGTAAACACATCACCACAGCTTTATTTAACTATTATTTTTAAAATTTTTCTTTTTCTGTTTTTTTAACCATGGCTCTTTTTGCAACATCATAATAATGTTCTATAGATACATGATTCTGTAAATCGGGAGTATTTTCTAACTCGTAAGCTTTTTTAAATCCTTTAAGTTTGACTTTAATGTTCTGATCAACAGCTCTAGTTTCTTTAAACTCTTTTATTAAATCAAGAATATCATGAGCAATATACACGGTATCATGCGCATTGATGATTACTTTTGAATTTTCTGGAATCGAATTCAATGTAAGTTTAATAGCTGCCTTGTTCAAGAAAGAAACTTCTTGAGCAAGATCGATATGAATTACATCTCCATCTTCATACTCTTCTTTTTTGAAACTGTATGCTCTTTTTAAGTTCCCTCTTAAAACAAAAATAACGCTAATTATAATTCCTAAAGCAACTCCTTTAAGTAGATCTGTTGCTACAACAAATACTAAAGTTGCAACAAATGGAATGAATTGGTATTTTCCTTTTTCCCAAAAATGAATAAAGGTTGCTGGTTTAGCCAACTTATATCCTACTAATATTAATATAGTAGCCAAAGTAGCTAATGGAATTTTATTTAAAATTACTGGAATAGCCAGTACACTTATCAATAATAAAACACCATGGATGATTGCATACATTTTTGATTTTTGCTCCAGCATTATTATTTGCTGAAAGATCATACAACAACTGATGTCATTGGCAAACCTCCTAAAAGTGAACTTACAATATTTCCAATTCCTTGTGCTTTAAGTTCAACATTGGTATTTGTATATCGCTTTTGAACGTCCATCTCTATCTGCAGCTTCAATACATAATAATGTTTCGATAGAAGCTACAATTGCAATTGTCAAACCTACAACCCAAACCTGTGGACCAGGATATCCCTGTAAAATTAGGCGTTACAATAATTGCTTTAAACTCTTCAAACGATGTTGGAATTGGTAACGATACTAAATGCTCTTTACCAATAGCCAATGGGCTACCTGATGAAATAAAAATTTCATTTACAATTATCCCAGCAACAACTGCAACAAGTGCACCTGGAATTAACTTAGTTTTTGCAAAAAAGGGACCTTATCCCATGAAATTAATATAGCAAAAGAGATTAATGTAATAATCACCGCTCCCATATGAATATGGTTGAAGATTTCAAACAAAGATGAATTGAGTCGCTCCCATCACTTTGAACAAATGCCGATCTCCTCTAAAATCAGCATCGTATCCAAATGCATGTGGCAATTGTTTCAGAATAATAATAACTCCAATACCTGCTAACATTCCTTCAATTACATTGGTAGGAAAATAATTAGATACTACCCGCTTTTAATAAACTAATCCTAACTGGATTAATCCAGCGATAAAAACAGCGGTTAAAAATATATCAAAAGCTCCTAAATCGGTAATTGCTGTAAGGATGATTGCTGTTAAACCAGCTGCAGGGCCTGATACACTAAATACGTGATTGACTCAAATAACCTACAACTATTCCTCCAATAATTCCTAAATAATTCCAGAAAATAACGGAGCACCAGAGGCCATTGCGATACCTAAACACAACGGAAGAGCCACTAAAAACACTACTAAACCTGAAGCAAAGTCAGATTTAAGGTTGGCAAAAAGATTTACTTTCTTTTACATAATACAATAATAAAAAATGTTCGTAAAATATCTACTGTATATTAAATAAGAAACGTTTAAAGTATATAACTGGATGTACTATGCCAAATTAGGTGGCGGAGCAAAACGCTCGCAGAATCTTATCATGTTTTAGATAATTTTTCTGACAATATAAGATTTGATTTGTCAAACATAGGTAAAACAAACTCTCCATGAAATGCAGGATGATACACATAAACTTTGATCTTCTTTATGTGAATGTTCTTCTTCTGAAAAACTATAAAATGCAGACACATCACATGTTTTCTCAATCATCGTCACAATCGGTGGCGTCGATAAGAAAGCAACAAATAGAAATAATAATATGTATGCAATTTTTTTCATTAGTGCAAAAATAGAGCTAAACTGATAAAATCAAAACACTAAGTTGAAAATTTTAAACAATTTTAACATTAACAAAAAAAAACCAGAACAGCTATTTAATGCCATTCTGGTTTTTTGGTTATTCTATTTTACAAATCTTCTTCTAACCATGCTCTCATCATCCAAATTTTTTTTCCTGTTCGGAAATGAAATCGCTCATCATCGAATTAGTTCCTTCATCATTAATTTCATCCGATTGTTTTAAAATTTCCCTTTCAATCTTCAGTAAATCAGTCAATGAACTTACAATCAAATGAACCGCTTTTTCATCATTCGAAATGTTTTTCCCAACTGTCTATTTTATTATTTTTAATATTAATCCTCAAAAGTATGTAATGGTGTTCCTCCTATTGTAAGAACTCTCTGCAATTAAATCTATTTTTACTTGAGCATCTGTATATAATTCTTCAAACTTTACATGTAAATCAAAAAACGTTTTCCACGAATATTCCAGTGAATTCCTTCGCAAGTTTTGATAATAAACTTGAAAATTTGATAGTAAGACATTTAATTCTTTAACAATTAATTCTGACTCTTTTACTGGCAATCCTAAAATATTAGTTTTCATATGTATTAATTTTATATTTCTAATAATTGTAAATTTAAAATAAGTTTTTCGAAAATGCTATAAAAAAAAATTATATTTTCTTATTTTTGCATCAGAAAATACTATTAAAAATGACTATAACTCAACTACAATATGTTCTAGCTGTTGCTGAACACAAAAATTTTACTTTAGCTGCTGAAAAATGCTTCGTTACTCAGCCTACTCTTAGTATGCAAATTCAAAAAATAGAAGAGGAGCTTAGTATTTTAATATTCGACAGAAGCAAAAAACCAATTCAACTTACAGAAATTGGACAAAAAATCGTAAATCAAGCTAAAAACATTGTTAATGAAGCTGATAGAATAAAAGATATCGTCGAACAACAAAAAGGTTTTATAGGAGGCGAATTCAAATTAGGAATTATCCCAACAGTTATGCCTACGCTTTTACCAATGTTCTTGAATAATTTTATCAAGAAATATCCAAAGGTTAAACTATTAATTGAAGAGCTTAATACGGACGAAATTATAACCAAATTAAAAAATGGACATCTTGATGCTGCAATTGCAGTAACTCCATTAGAAGATGAAAAAATAAAAGAGATCGTTCTTTATTTTGAACCTTTTGTTGCTTACATCCCTGAACAGCATTCTATTTTTCAAAAAGAAGAGATTGAAGTATCTGATTTAAATATCAATGAAATTTTACTACTACAAGACGGACATTGTTTTAGAGATGGTATTTTAAACCTTTGCAAAAATGGTACAGATGTAGAAAATAATGCTTTCCAAATACAAAGCGGAAGTTTTGAAACACTTATAAAATTAGCCGACGAAGGTTTAGGCACAACATTATTACCTTATTTACATACATTAGATTTAAAAGACACTGATAAATTAAAGCTTCGCCACTTTAAGGAACCTAAACCTGCCAGAGAGGTAAGCTTAATATATCCTAAAAGCGAATTAAAAATTCAAATTATCGATGCTTTACGAGATACTATTGCTGGTGTTGTAAAAGGTGCTATTGTTTTTCAAAATGTTCAGATAATAAGTCCTATACAAAAGAAATAAAAAAAGGAACCTAATTAGGTTCCTTTTTTTTATCTATACTTTAACGATTAGTAGACATTCTTTTAATTCGGGCTTTCCGATTGTAAAATTTAATAACCACTCTTCCAATTGTTCCATTTCGTATGGTAATAGTGTTTTGATAGCTTTCTCTAATTCTTTTAAGAAAAGTACCGGGTTGAAACTTACTCTTTCGAGTATTGATTTCGTGTAATCAAACATTATTTTTGACATAATAAATTAAGATTATGGGGTTATCTCTATTATTTTTTAACTGACGTAAAAATAAGCAATTTACAATCAAGTGTTCCTGTTTTAACTTATTTTTTTGTTTTATTATTCACGAATACGTTTTCTTAAATGCACATATAGCAATTTGAAACAAATCTAAATAGCATGATTTACATCACTTTACGAGCTCTAAACATCTCTCTTTTTCCTGGAGGCCCGCAGTTTCTCAACTATAAATCCTACTTCAATCATACTTCTTTTAACAACTCCTCGAGCAGCATAAGTTACAAGAACACCATTTGGTTTTAAAGCGGCATACATTCTTCTGAATATATCGGTACTCCAAAGCTCAGGCTGCACCTGATATCCAAAAGCATCAAAATAAATCAAATCAAAAGCTTCAACATCATTAATTTTCTGAAAAAATTGTTTTCTTTTAGTCAATGCAAATAAATTAGTGATCCTCATTTTTTCATCCCAATTACTTTCATGCATTTTTTTAAACACATCCTCATGCTCGTCTGCGCCCAATTCGGCAACATAATTCATCATAAACACCTCATCGGCAACTACAGGGTACGCCTCTACTCCAACATAGTTTATATGCTGTTCTTTCTTATTAGCTTCTAAAAAGTAATAAAAGCATTCAATCCAGTTCCAAAGCCAATTTCTAATACAGCAATAGAATTATCAGCAAATAACGAAAGTCCATTTTTTCATAAAGACATGCATTGCTTCCTGAATCGCTCCATGTTTAGAATGATAACATTCACCCCATTCTTCCAAATGAATTGTAGTTGAACCATCTAGAGTTTTAATTATTTCTCTTTTCACAATTTATAAATCCGTTTATTTATGTTTTTGTCTTATTTAGAAGTCAAATTTAATCAAAACAAATGCGTAAAGCCTTAAAAAACTGTAGTTTTTTCATAAATTTCATATAAAATCAAGGTGTTTTTTAAACTTTTTTAGAAAATAAATAAATCACAGTCAAACACCATAATTAATATCATTTTAGCAGTCAAATTATATATATATTACTTAATTTTGCAATTAATAAAATTTATTTCACATCTTTTCAATGTTTTAGATTACAATCTTGAACAATGAATATAGTTCATAAAAACCATACTTTATCATGAGTACAACTCAATCAAACAAAATTGAAATCGTTAAAGCAACTTCATCAAAAATAAATGATGTAGACTTTGATAACTTAAGCTTTGGCGCTGTATTTACAGACCATTTATTCGAATGCGATTTTAAAAATGGAGAATGGCAAACACCAGTCATTAAGCCTTACGCTCCAATTTTAATGGATCCATCTTCAAAAAGTCTTTCATTATGGGACAAGCAATTTTTGAAGGTATGAAAGCTTATAAAGATGATAAAGATGCTATTTGGCTTTTTAGACCCAAAGAAAACCACAAACGTTTTAATGCTTCTGCAAAGAATGGCGATGCCAGAAATTCCTGAATCGTATTTTTCTTAGATGGATTAAATGAGTTATTAAAATTAGACGCTGAATGGGTTAAAAGAGGAAACGGAAGCAGTATGTATATCCGTCCGTTTATGATTGCAACTGGTACTGGAGTTGTTGCAAACCCTTCTGATGAATATAAATTTATGATTTTACTTTCACCTGCAAAATCATACTATGCTGGAGAAGTAAAAGTTATTATTGCTGAACACTATAGTAGAGCTGCAAATGGTGGTATCGGAGCTGCTAAAGCTGCTGGTAACTATGGAGCACAGTTTTATCCAACAAACTTGGCAAATGAAGACGGATTCCAGCAAGTAATCTGGACTGATGACGCAACACATACCAAACTTGAAGAAGCAGGTACAATGAATGTATTTTTCAGAATTAACGATACTTTATTAACTGCACCTACAAGTGAAAGAATCCTAGACGGAATTACTTCGTAAAAGTTTATTAGCAATTGCAGAAAAAGAAGGTTTAAAAACTGAAGTTCGTTCTGTATTAGCTTCTGAACTAGTTGAAGCTGCTAAAAACGGATCATTAAAAGAAATTTTTGGTGCTGGTACTGCTGCAGTAGTAAGTGTTATTAAAGGATTCTCATACAAAGATGAATATTACGAATTGCCTAAAGCTGCTGATTCTTATGCTTCTCTTTTAAAGAAAAATTAACAGGTATACAAAACAAACTAGCTGAAGATACTTTCAACTGGACTGTTCAAGTAAAATAATTCATTACATTATATAACTAAAGGCGATTTTCATTAAGAAAATCGCCTTTTTTTTTAGAAGACACGAAGTAAATTAAATTATGATTTTTCAACTATCTGAATAAGAAATTCTGTTTTATATAAATACATGTTATGCTTTTTTTCTTCCTAAGCTGTTACTATTTTAAAATTTTAGAAAAATCAGGTTTAAAATAATTTGGTCCTTTCATCACTTTTCCATCTTCACGATATATTGGCTGTCCATCCTCACCAAGCTTACTCATATTACTTTGTTGGATTTCATCAAAAACAGCTTCAATTTTTCCTTGTAAACCATGTTCAATAATTGTTCCACACAATATATACATCATGTCTCCTAGCGCATCGGCAATCTCTACTAAATCATTATTTTTAACTGCCTCAAGATATTCTTCATTTTCTTCTTCATCAAATTGTAACGAAGTATATTTTTTGTCTCTCCCAAATCTGCAATTGGTGATTCGCTATGTCCAATTTTAAAAGCAGTATGAAATTCCTTCACTGCATCAATCTGTTTTTGCATAATTATATTTGATTAAATGATATACTAAATTAACAACTATTCCTAAACTATTGCCTAAATTTGCCACAAAAATTTTAAACTTATGTTTAGTCAGGGACAATTAATATTTGCATTGTGTTTTTTTATCGCTTTTGTAATCGCAATGATATTTGCCTATAGAAAAGATGTAGGCCTTCACAAAATATTCTACAAAGGAAATTATAAGGTTTTGCTAGTTTTCATAGCTTTTATCATTATTCTATTTCTGATAAAAATATTCTTCAAACGATAATCTATTTCATAAAAAATGCCCGTTAATTTAACGGGCATTTTCATTAATCTATTATATCCTTATTAGTTTTCTAAAGGCAAGAAACCAAAGTTTTTAGAATAGTTCAACATTTGTTCTGCAAATGTTTTTGGCTGTTTTACTTCTATCGAAATAATCTTCCCTTTTGCGTCTAACTTAGGTTCCAAAACAGGATTTACAAATCCACTATATGGCGCTGATGGGAATTGTTTGTTACGTTCCAAAACCTCTGCATGCAACGTTTGATCTACTTTTACACCATAATTTTCTACCAATGCTTTTCCTGCATTATAATCTCCTTCAGATTTTATACGCTGTACTTCACGTAATAACTGCCCGAATAAATCATGTAATTTATCATAATCAGTAATATTAAAATAGGTTTTACCGTTACGGGTAATCTTTTCAATCACATTATCTTTCTTTCCTTTTTCATAAACCCAAGCACTTACCCACTGACGGTTTCTCATGTGGGCTTCTTCAATGTTTGCACCTAACTCCAAACGAACCAACTGAGTCATTAATCCATTACGGATATAACTGTCGTACGACTCCATTCCAACTTTTTTCCAATCATCAACTAATCCCAGTTCTTGTAATTTTGGATTGTATAAATAAAACAAACCTACTAAATCTGCTCTACCCTCTTCAAGAGTCGAAGCATAACTTTTTAAAGTTTCTTTTGGAGTTCCAACTCCTTCATTAATTTGCCCTGAAGCATGACCTACAACCTCATGCAAAGCTGTATGTAGTTTATCTCCAAGTTCTCCGTATTTTTTTGCTAGTGCAATTTCTTCCTGATCGTTAGCAAATTCTTGTAATTTACCGCTTCCTCCCGATTGAGAATAAGCATCTATAATATTTCCTAATGATACTGATTTTGAACCATGCTCTGCACGAATCCAATCAGCATTAGGAAGATTCACACCAATTGGTGTACTTGGCGAAGCATCACCTGATTCTCCTGCTACAATAACCGTTTTATATGAAACTCCTACAACATTTTTCTTTTTGTGCTCTGCCATTAATGGTGAATTATCTTCAAACCACTGTGCATTTTTTGATATTACTTCCATTTTGGCCGACATATCAAAATCTTTAATTTGCACAACACCTTCATAAGAACCTCTATACCCTAATGGGTCATTATACACTTCGATAAAACCACTTATATAATCTATATTGCCCTCAGTAGCATGCAGCCAAGCAATATTATAATCATCCCAAGTTTTTAAACTTCCTGTTCTGTAATACTCGATTAGCAAGCCTATTGCATCTCCTTGTTTTTTATTTTCGGCAACAGTTTTTGCTTTTTCTAACCAAAAGATAATTTTATCTATTGCGGCTCCATACATTCCACCACTTTTCCAAACTTTCTCTTCTAATTGTCCTTTTGCATTTTTAACCAATTTAGAATTTAATCCATAAGAAATAGGTTTCTTTGGATCTGGGCTCGTTTGTTTTTATAAAAGTCTTCAGCTTCTTCTAATGTAATTCCTTTTTCATAAAAATTAATTGCGGAACCAGCTAACAATCCTTTCGATTCATCAAGATTTACTTTTTTACTATCTTCATTATTAAACAAAATAGCTGTAACATCTGCTGCCAATTTAGTTTTTGTAGCTTTTAGTAAACCTTCAAAATATTCTTTTGAGAAATCAGGCTTAATCTTCTCATTAGAGTAATGATGGTGTATACCATTAGAAAACCATACTCGTTTAAGATAAATTTCAAAATTTTTCCAATCAGAACTCTTCTTATCTCCTTTATAACTTACATAAATCTGCTCAAGTGCTTTTCTGATTTTTAAATTATTCTTATAGTTCTGATCCCACATTATGTCTCGACCAGCCGTTCCTGCCTGTGTAAGATAGTATACTAATTCCTGTTCTTTGAGCGTTAAATTTTCCAACTTGGTATTTGATAACGCAATACTTTAATGTCGGCAAATTGCTCTACTGTAAAATCAAAAGGCTTATCATTGTTTGTTTTCAACTTAGATGTATTAGCAACCTGTGCGTTACAAATAACCGAAACACCAGCAATCATAAAAATTCCTGCAGCTTTAAGTAATTTCATTATTAATGATATTTAGTTTATAAAATTATTATTATCCATCAAAGATACATTTTCTTTAAAAAAAATATAAAAAACAACGTTAATATTACCTTTGGGTTGTTTTCAAAGACTAATTTTATTTATATTGCTTAATCATTTTTCCTCCAAATTTTTTATATAAAACTATTCGAAAAGTCAAAAAATCAACAAAAAAGGCCTAGTTTTGACCTTTTAATATACCCCATCTGATATTAATTAAATTTATAACTTTGCATCTCAAAACAACCAAGATACTATGAGAATTTTAAAAATATATATTCCTACTATTACTATTAAGTTTAGTCTCTTTAACCGTATTTGTAGCTACTCAAAAAGGTGATTTCACAGTTGAGAGAAGTAAAGTCATAAAAACACAACGCGCTCCTTTATTTAATTTCGTAAACGACTATAGAAACTGGGCAGATTTTAGTTCTTGGATTGTTGAAGATCCTACAATGCAATTTGTTTATCCTCAAAATACTTCTGGATTAAATGCATCCTTTTCATGGAAAGGAAATGACGGAAGTGGAGATATGAAAACTATTGCTGTTACTGACGCACAAAGTATTACACAAAAAATGAATTTTGGCGGAAGTTTGGCTGACGTTTCATGGGTTTTTAAAGATACACTTGGAGGTACAAAAGTTACATGGAAAACTAAAGGAACAATGAGTTTTCTTTTCAAAATATACTCAGCACTTAATGGTGGTGCCGATAAAGTTATTGGTACTATGTATGAAAAAAGCTTAGCAAACTTAGATAAAATATTAGTTTACGAAACCAATACATTTGATATCAAAGTAGATGGAGTTGTAAAAAAACCAGAAACATTTTATATCAGCCAATCGTTTACTAGCGAAATTGCAAAAATCACCAAAAATGTTAGAGTTGTTGCTCCTAAATTAATTTCATTTTGTGAAGCCAATGGTATTGAAATCAACGGAAAACCTTTTGTAATTTATCATACATACGATACTACAAACGGATTAGCCAAAATATCTATTTGTGTCCCTATCAAAAAAGAAATCTTTACAAGTGCCGGAAGTGATATTTCAACTGGTAAACTAGAATCATTTGAAGCTGTAAAAACAACTTTAAAAGGAGATTATTCACATACCAAACAAGCACTAGAAAAAGCTACAGCTTATATTAACAATCAAAAACTATTTCCTGATTTTAATTGGTCACATCTTGAAATTTATTCGGTAAGTAAATCAGAAATTGCAAATCCTTCAAAATGGGTTACAGAGATTTATTACCCTGTAAAACCGAAGGTAGTTCCTGTACAAACCCCTGTGGTTCACACCCCAAGAGCAGAAACTACTCCAACCCACACCCCTCCTCCTGCTAAAGAAGAGGAATCGGAGTTTTAAAAACTCCAAATGGAGATTAAACCTTTTCAAATAATTCTATTCTAACTTATACAATTTATAAAGTTGACAGACGAAAAGGTATTTATACAAGAGTTATTGAATCCGAAGACGCAAAATATAGCGTTTCAAAAACTTGTGTCTGATTACCAAAAACCATTATATAATCATATCCGAAATATTGTTTTGGATCATGATGATACACACGATGTTTTACAAAACACCTTTGTGAAAGTATTTCGCTATCTAAATAAATTTAAAGGAGATAGCAAACTATTCTCATGGGTATATCGCATTGCAACCAATGAAGCTTTAACTTTCTTAAGTCAAAAAGCTAAATTAAGCGGAATAACTGCTGAGGCACTACAGAATAAAACAATTGATAATCTTCAAGCCGATACTTATTTTGACGGAAATGAAATTCAGCTAAAACTACAAAAAGCCATCGTTACGCTTCCTGAAAAGCAACAATTGGTTTTTAAAATGAAATATTTTGAAGAATTAAAATATGAAGAAATTGCCGAAATATTAGGCACTTCTGTTGGTGCATTAAAAGCATCTTATCATCATGCTGTAAAAAAAATAGAAGCTTATGTTACATCCAATTAAACCTTTTACAACTAATATAGTCTTATATATATTATGAAAGCATTTAAATTAGAAAACGAGCCTAAAATAGAAACTGGATTTAAAACTCCAGAAAATTACTTTGAAAACTTCTCGGTAAGTCTATTAGAGAAGCTGCCACAAAATGAACCTAAAACAATTTCTTTGTTTGCAAGAAATAGAAAAACATTCATTGCTGTAGCAGCTGTACTTGTCATCGCATTAACTATACCAATAGTTAATAAATATGTAACAAAATCTAAAGAACTTGACGAAGCAACCTTAGAGACGTATCTATCTTATCAATCTAATTTAAATCAATATGACCTAATTCATGAACTAGACACAAATGACATTAAAAATTTAGATAAAAATATTGCTTTAGGAGATGAAACTATAGAAGATCTTCTGACATCGAATGCTAATATTGAACATCTAATTTTAGAATAAAAATATAATTATATTAAAATGATGCAGATGAAAATTAAAAACATACTTCCGATATTCCTATTCTTAATTACTCTTCCTTTTTATGCTCAAAATGAAAAAATGGACGAGAAAAGAGAAAAAATAAAAGCATATAAAGTTTCTTTTCTAACAACCGAATTAGACTTAACTTCAGCTGAGTCAGAAAAATTCTGGCCAATATACAATGCATATGATGATAAACAATTTGAGTTAAGACATCAAAAAATGAAAGCGTATACAAGAAAGTTAACTGACGAGAGTTTAAAAAATATGTCAGAGAAAGAAGCTGCTTCATTAGTTTGCCAAATCGAAAATACTGATGAAGAATTATATCTTTTGCGAAAAAAATACACAACCAACTTGAAGAAAATACTTCCTGCGAAAAAAATCATAATCCTGCGAAAATCAGAAGATGACTTTAATCGCAAACTATTACATCAATATAGAGATAAAGCAGGTAAAAACTAAACCCTTCTTAAAAATAACAACAGCGGAGAACCCTTTATAATAATTACTTTATTATTTAGGGTTCTCATTTTTTAAATCGGATTAGAACCATTTTATTATGTCCTGCAGCGATTGCAGTATTTGAATTTATAAATCGTATTGTAAAAAGGCTTGAATCTGTAGACAATTGCTTCCATGAATTTCCACCATCTGCTGAATAATGTAATCCTAAAGCTCCAACTACTACAAGCTCTTTTCCTTTACTTTTAGGCACATACTGCACACAAGAAGCATAACCAAAGCCCGAGTTCTGAGCAATCAAATTCCACGTTTTCCCTCCATCGGTCGTTATTGCTTTATTATCTGAATTTTGCTCTGGAAGTTCATAATCACCTCCGGCAATAAATCCGTTTTTAGAATCGTAAAAATCGGCTGTAAAAATCCCAGTCATTGTTTTTCCTTGTACAATAGGAGTTTCTCCAACCTTCCACGTTTTCCCTTTATCATTAGAATAAAAAACTCTTGCTCTTTTTCCTCCAGAAACCAACCAAGTATTTTTTCCTTTTATAACAATATTAGTATTACTTGCTGCAAATGCAGCTTCCCCTTTGGCCATTGTAGGCAACTGATCTGCTAATAATTTTACCCATGTATTACCTCCATCACGTGTTATTAATATCGAAAAACTATCTTCAGTAGGGTCTCCTACAGCAATTCCATCAGCATCATTCCAAAACTGCATACTATCATAGAACACTTTATCATTAACCTCCTTATAAACTAATTTAGTTTTTTTAGTTTCTTTAGAAACTTGATAAAGCAAAGCGGGATTTGCAACACTTAACAAAAATATATTTTTTGATGTTTGTGCTATACTTCTAAACTCCAATTTTAAAGTATCTCTATAAATATGCTCTACATATTTTTCTTTATCCTTCAAATCATAATATCCAAATCGTGAATTATCTGCACCAAACCACACTTTGTTTTTATCGATTACCAGTGCTCTAATACTTATTTGATCTTTAAACAATGTATCGATCTCTACCGACTTAAATCCTTTATCAATTGCATTGTAATCTACTGTTTGACAATGCGCTACCAAACTAAAAAAACTTAAAAAGAGAGCCAGTTTCTTCATGATGTTTTTAATTATTTTTATGCTAAAATACAATTATTTACATAAAATCAAAATCCTAAATATTTTTTGTGGCACAGTAATTGGATAATTCAAAACAACAATCATAATACGATACATCATGAAAACGAAACTACTTTTAATAGGCCTACTAACTTTAGGGTTTGCTACAATACAAGCTCAAGCTGGAGCTACTGTATATGCTAAAAATTCTGATATTAGTGATAATTTAGATTTAAGAGCTGTAGCTTCAATTTTTGGAGAATCCGCAAATCTTCAAGATTTCGAAAGAAGATTAAATGAACCCAAATATCAAATATCAAATCTTGATTTAAATGATGATAATCAAGTAGATTATTTACGCGTAATTGAAAGCGTAGAAAACAGAACCCATGTAATTATCATACAAGCAGTTCTTGACCGTGATGTTTACCAAGATGTAGCAACAATTGATTTAGAGAGAGATTCTTTTAACAAAGTTCATATACAAGTTGTTGGAAACGACTTTATTTATGGCTCTAATTATATCTATGAGCCTGTCTATACAGTTACTCCAGTAATTTATACTTCATTTTGGGTAACCAATTACCGTCCTTATTATTCAAGCTGGAGATGGAATTACTATCCAACTTACTATACTGCATGGAGACCTTACCCAATTTATAGATACAGAAGTAATATTAATATTTGCATTAATGTAAACAACCATTATAATTATGTAAACCATAGAAGAAGTAGTGCAGCTGTTGTAATATACAACTCTAATCGTTCTTATGGATATGAAAGACGTAATCCTAACAATGGATTCTCTCAACGTAACAGCAATGTAAACAACAGATATGAATTAGACCAGAGACGTGTTGCTAGTAGAGAAACAAACAGAAGAAATAGTACTTATTCTAATACTAACAGAATTACTGATAGAACGGCAACAACTAATAGAAATTACTCACAAAACAGAACAAATTCTAGAGAAAATAATGCTACTACTAGACCAACTACTCGTGATTATTCTCAAAATAGATCAAACTCAGCTGGAACATCTGTAGATGAAACAAATACTTCTAGAGATTATAATAGAGGGAATGCTACTCAAAGAAATGAAACCACTAGAGACTATACTCAAAACAGACCAAGTTCTACTGTAGTAACACCTACACAAAGAACAGAAACGACTAGAGATTATAGTCAAAATAGAGGGAATTCTAATGTAGCAACACCTACGCAAAGAGCTGAAACGACTAGAGATTATAGTCAAAATAGAGGAAATGCTTCTAGAGATTATTCGTCTCAAAGAACGGAAAGCTCTAGGGGAAATTCTGAAAACAGAACAAGCTCAGCTAGACAATCAAGCCCACAAGGCTCTAATGACCAAAGATCTAATTCGGCTTCCAGAGGTAATTCTAGCCCAAGAGAAAGCAGTTCTTCTGAAAGAGTCGGCAACCGAAGAGGTTAATTTTATTATACTTAGCTCATTAAAACAAAAACACGATGTAACCATCGTGTTTTTTTTATCTTTATTATTCATAATTCGATGTTAATTTGTTTTAAAACAGTAAATTTGACGCGACTTTTATAAAATTAAAAATTAAATGAGCGCATCACACAAGAACTTACATAGTAAGTTAACTTTCGGAGGTTTATTAATCACTTTAGGAATTATATATGGTGATATAGGGACCTCTCCTTTATATGTAATGAAAGCCATACTTGGCAAACATATAATCGATGCCGACATTGTTCTAGGTGGTATTTCATGTGTTTTTTGGACATTAACACTTCAAACAACCATAAAATACGTCCTCATCACATTAAGTGCTGATAATCATGGCGAGGGTGGAATTTTTGCCTTATACGCTTTGGTCAAAAAAACAAAGATTAAATGGTTGATTGTTCCCGCCATTATTGGAGGAAGTGCCTTACTAGCCGATGGTATTATTACACCACCAATTTCTGTTTCTTCTGCAATAGAAGGAATAAAAACCTACTACCCTAGTATAAATACTGTTCCTATTGTTATAGCAATCTTATTCGTTTTATTTACGATACAGCAATTCGGAACTAAACTAGTGGGTAAATTTTTTGCTCCAATGATGTTAATCTGGTTTACTATGCTTGCTGTTTTGGGAGTAATCCAAATTGTACATTACCCTGAAGTTTTTAAAGCAATAAATCCTTATTATGCTTATCGTTTGCTATCTATACATCCTGATGGTTTCTTTGTATTAGGTTTTGTATTCTTATGTACAACTGGAGCCGAGGCTTTATACTCTGATATGGGGCATTGTGGAAGAAAAAAACATTCGTATAAGCTGGATATTTGTTAAATCGGCATTGGTTCTAAACTATTTTGGACAAGCAGCATTTCTTATTCATCATGAAGGCCAGACCTTACAAGGTTTAGGAGGAAATGGAAATCCATTCTATTTAATCATGCCTAATTGGTTTCAGCCTATCGGAATTGTTATAGCAACTCTTGCTGCAGTAATTGCTTCTCAAGCGCTTATTAGTGGTTCATTTACATTGATAAATGAAGCGATGCGATTGAACTTCTGGCCAAAAGTGAAGATAAAATATCCTACTGAAGTTAAGGGACAATTATACATTCCTTCTATCAACTGGTTATTATTCTTTGGTTGTGTTGGAATCGTATTGCATTTTGAAGAATCAGGAAAAATGGAACATGCGTATGGTCTAGCAATTGTTTTATGTATGATCATGACTACCATTTTACTTAATTTTTATTTGATCATGAAACGAGTAAAATTATACTTCATGGTTCCTTTAATTACAATATACCTAGCTATCGAGATCAGTTTCTTAATTGCTAATGTAACTAAGTTTGCAGAAGGCGGTTATGTAACATTAATTATTGCCTCTGTTCTTATCCTTATTATGACAATATGGTTCTTGGCTAAGAAAATCAATAAAAACTACACTAAAGTTATCAAGATTGAAGACTATAAAAAGGTATTAATGGAATTGAGTGAAGATTTATCTATTCCAAAATATGCAACGCATTTAGTTTATATGACGAATGCTAGTCGTGTAGATGAATTGGAGGAGAAAGTTATTTATTCTATTTTGCAAAAGCGTCCAAAGAGAGCTGATATTTACTGGTTTGTTCACGTAAATATTTTGACTGAGCCATACAAAACTCAATATAAAGTTACCGAAATTGCTAAAGATGACATCTATAGAGTCGATTTTAATTTAGGATTTAGAGAACCTACCAAAATCAACCTTATGTTTAGAGAAGTTATTCGTGATATGGTAAAAAAAGGTGAAGTCGATATTACAAGCCGATATGAGTCATTGAACAAAAATAA
Source organism: Flavobacterium sp. TC780 (assembly GCF_056783245.1). Taxonomy (NCBI): domain Bacteria; kingdom Pseudomonadati; phylum Bacteroidota; class Flavobacteriia; order Flavobacteriales; family Flavobacteriaceae; genus Flavobacterium; species Flavobacterium sp. TC780. The sequence goes on from NZ_JBXBAV010000041.1 coordinate 31,716, forward strand.
TATTATTGGAGATTTCAAATTTGTATTATCTGAGAAATTCCTTTCTAACGATAATGACCTAAGATGGCACGAAAATATTATCATGAACTCTTATTCTCATTAATGAAATTAAGTTTATCTGAAGAACGCGCTTTTGGTTTAGACAGTAGTTCTGTAAAAATTGAAAAATTCCCAATGGTGCTTCATGCTCCAGAAAACATAGGTTTAACAAGGGTTCATTAAGCCTTGCTAAATAGTTACAAAACACTCTTTTAATTCTTAAAAGAGTGTTTTTTTTTTGGTCCAAAAATATAAAATGCACATTCAAAATTAAAAATTTAACTTTCAACCAATTAATACTACCTTTGCAGCTCAATTATTTAAAATGAGATTACACAGAAATTTAGTTTATACGACCATCGATTCTTTAAATGCTATATTCAATGAAGGCGAATATGCAGATAAAGTGGTTGCAAGAGCATTAAAAAAAGACAAGCGTTGGGGAAGTTCTGACAGGAAATTTGTCGCAGAAACAATATACGAAATAGTTCGTTGGAAAAGATTATACAGTGAAATTGCTGAAGTTAAAGAACCATTTGACAGAGATAATCTTTGGAGAATGTTTTCGGTATGGGCTGTATTAAGAGGATATCCTATTCCTGACTGGCGCCAACTCGAAGGTGTTCCTGAGAGAAAAATAAAAGGCCGTTTTGACGAACTTTCTAAAATTAGAGCTATAAAAGAGTCTATTCCAGACTGGATGGATGAATTAGGTGTTAAAGAATTAGGCGAAAAACTTTGGGCTACAGAAATTGCTGCTCAAAACCAACCTGCTAAAGTTATACTTAGAGTAAATACTCTAAAAACTACTAAAGAGAAATTAAGAGCTATCTTAATGGACTTAAATATTGAAACTGAATTTTTAAAAGAGCAACCAGATGCTTTAGTTCTTAAAGAAAGAGCTAATGTATTCTTAACTGATGCTTTTAAACAAGGTTTCTTTGAGGTTCAGGATGCTAACTCACAACGTGTAGCCGCTTTTCTAGATGTAAAACCAGGAATGCGCATTGTTGACACTTGTGCTGGTGCTGGAGGAAAAACATTGCATATTGCTTCTTTGATGGAAAACAAAGGACAATTAATTGCAATGGATTTATACGAAAGTAAATTGAAGCAATTAAAGCTTAGAGCAAAACGTAATGGTGCTTTTAATATTGAATACCGTATTATTGACTCTACTAAGGTAATTAAGAAATTACATGAAAAAGCAGATAGAGTTTTAATAGATGCTCCTTGTAGTGGCTTAGGTGTTTTAAAAAGAAACCCTGATGCTAAATGGAAATTGAAGCCTGAGTTTATTGATAACATCCGCAAAGTTCAAGCTGAAGTTTTAGAAAGTTACTCTAAGATTGTAAAACCAGGTGGTAAATTAGTTTACGCTACCTGTTCTATATTACCTTCTGAAAATCAAGAGCAAGTTGAAAAATTCTTAAAAACAGAAATTGGTAAGCAGTTTACTTTTGTAAAAGATCACAAGATATTGGCTTCTGAGTCTGGTTTTGATGGTTTTTATATGGCTTTATTAGAGCGTAAAGAGGTTAAAGAGGTTAAAGAATCTAAAAAAGTAGTTGCATAATTACACCTTTTACTCAATATATTCAAAAGAGCAACCTTAATAAGTTGCTCTTTTTTTGTTTAACACATAGAAACATAGATTTTATGTTTGAGAAAGAATACAAAAAAAAATACATTTCTTCCACATAGCTAACTTTGTGCTTTTTAAATAAATGAAATACCTTTTTCAGAATACAAAATCTATGTTTCTATGTTTTTATATAAATCATACTTACTTTACCCCAACCAGCCATCACGATCTAAACTACGATACTGAATTGCTTCGGCAATATGAGAAGAAATAATATTGGGAGCCGCTTCTAAGTCGGCGATAGTTCTGGCTACTTTCAAAATTCTGTCATAGGCTCTGGCCGAAAGATTAAGTCGTTCCATTGCTGTTTTTAATAATAATTTTGATTGTTCATCGAGTGCACAAAACTCCCTGATTTGCTTAGTGTTCATTTGAGCATTGTAATTTATATTCTCGAATGTTTCAAATCTTTTGGCTTGGATTTCACGTCCTGCCGTAACACGTTCGCGAATATGTACGCTACTTTCGGCTTTATTATCATCTGCTAATTTTTCAAAGGGAACTGGAGTAACTTCTATATGAATATCAATTCGGTCTAATAATGGTCCCGAAATCTTGCTTAAGTACCGTTGCATTTCGTGTGGAGAAGATTTTTGTGGTGCATCTGGATCGTTAAAAAATCCACTTGGACTTGGGTTCATACTTGCCACAAGCATAAAAGAAGACGGATAGGTAACGGTAAACTTTGCTCTAGAAATTGTTACCTCACGATCTTCTAACGGTTGTCGCATTACTTCGAGGACATCTCTTTTAAACTCAGGCAATTCATCCAGGAATAATACTCCATTATGCGCCATCGAAATTTCTCCTGGTTGCGGATAACTCCCACCTCCTACTAATGCAACATTCGAAATAGTGTGATGCGGTGAACGAAAAGGCCTTTGATTCATTAAGCCTACTTCTTTTAGTTTTCCTGCAACACTATGAATTTTAGTCGTTTCAAGTGCTTCTTTTAATGTCATTGGAGGTAAAATACTAGGTAATCGCTTGGCGAGCATAGTTTTTCCTGCTCCCGGAGGTCCTACTAAAATTATATTATGTCCACCAGCTGCAGCAATTTCCATACAACGCTTGATGCTCTCCTGCCCTCTTACATCCGAGAAATCAAATTCGGGAAAATCTAACGTTTTATAAAACTCTGCTCTTGTATCTATAACTGTGGTTTCCAGAGTTCCTTTTCCTTCTAAAAAGTCTATTACTTCCTGTACACTCTCAACTCCATACACATCTAAACCAGCTACAATTGCAGCTTCTTTAACATTTTGTTTTGGCAGAAAAAATCCTTTATACCCTTCTTCTTTAGCTTTTATAGCAATTGGCAAAGCGCCTCTAATGGGCTGTAAGCTTCCGTCAAGCGAAAGTTCTCCCATAATAATATACTTATCTAGTTCAGGTGCTTTTATTTGATCTGAAGCCACTAAAACACCAATTGCCAAAGTTAGGTCGTAAGCCGAACCTTCCTTACGTAAATCGGCTGGCGCCATATTTATAGTTATTTTTTTGCCAGGCATTTTATACCCGTTATTTTTTAATGCTGCTGCAATCCTAAAACAGCTTTCTTTGATTGCACTATCTGGTAAACCTACTAAATGATACCCAATACCCGGATCCATATTTACCTCAACAATAATAGTTGTGGCTTCTACACCAAAAACTGCACTTCCGTATACTTTAACTAACATAATTCCTTTTATTTATGATAAGTAAAAATATTCAAATATAAATTAAAAACGCACTTATTTGTAATATTTAATTTACAAATAAGTGCGTTTCAAAACTCACAATCCTTAAATCCTGATTAAATTATTATACTTCCTTTCTCATCTGAATGTAATGACTTGTAAAACCTAATTTTTCATATGCTTTTATTGCAGATTCATTTGTTTGATATACTTCTAAGCGAAGTTCAGTGATTTCTTTTGAAGTAGTCCATTCAGTAAGTTTTTCAATTATTTTATGTACAATACCTCTGCCACGGAATTTAGGATCAACGTACATAAATCCTAAGTAACCATATTGTGCGTATTTAAAATAGGGCTTTGCATTGTCTATCCTTGCGTAACCTGAACCAATAACTTCACCATCTAATTCTGCAACAAGTAGTTCTATATCTGGTGAACTCAGCATTTTTTCAATATCGTAATACTTGACACCTGACTTGCTTAATGTTGGGTCAAATGACCTTTCAGCATTAATTAATTCTTGTTCAAAAAAAAGAAGCTTCTCCATATCATTATGACAAGCACTGCGTATAATTATAGTATTCATTATCAAATATATTTTTCAATTAATTAAGAGAATAACTAAACAATATATTAAAAAATTATGACAAATACAATCCAAAAATAAATACTACAAAAGGTATAATGCAGTACTCATTTTATACTAACAGTAAATCGACTTAAAGAAACATATTTTTTGTATACTTAATCCTCTTTAACAGTTATCATTGTGCCATCAATACCAAAAAGAGTACTTCTGTATACTTTAACTAACATATCCGTTTTATTTATGATAGGTAAAAGTATTTGAAAACTAAAAACTTTCTATCCTCATGCTTAAGGAGATAATAGAAAGTTTAAGACCTTTTGAGACCTATAGCTACTCCCCATTGGTTTTACATTAGAAACACTCAAGGAGACATGTTATTAATTTTTAGCAGATCCCAAATAAAAATTAAAAAGAGAACCTCCTCCTGTTCCATTATGAGTAATGATAATTTCGTCAAACCAAGACCCACCAACATTATAAAGAGCTCCAGCCTTAGTAGAACCATTAGATTTGGTAATTTGTGTTCCCGAAACAGTAAAAACAGAATTACAATTTTGGGGGTAAGCAGTAGATAACTGTAAACTTCCTGACACTACAGCTCCATTGAGTTTTAAAACATAATTAACGTCCTCTAGTAGATCAGTAGCATTTTGATATACTTTTAGGTTGCTTACAGGTCTATTAAATTTAATAGTCATGGAAGAAGAAGAACTGCCATTACCAAGCAACCACATACTATCACTATCATTTATGGTGACACCACAGCTAGTATATGCGGCAGAGTAGGTTTTAATCTCAGTATAACTACTAAATGTGGCACTCAACGGTTGCTCATTTACTGTTCCGTTTATAATGCTACCACTACTTGTAAAGGACAATTTAAGTCCTGAAGTACTGGCTGTAAGATCTGGAGTAGGCGGAAAAGAATTATTAAAATTAATAACTTTATTACAAAATGATGTAACTGATGTATCCATTTTAAGCAAAAAAGTAAAATCTCCGACTGTAATAGGGGTTCCAGTTGCCGTCAAAGTAATATTCTGTACTCCTGTTGCATTAAATGTACCGTTTCCGCTAAAGGAAATTCCATTTACTACATCCGAAGAAGCGCTCCATGGGCCTAACTCCGTTACTGTAACAGATAGGATAAGGGTATTTTGAGTAGTCATTACTAAACCTTTATTATATAATCCACTCAGTACTCCTGCATTGCAATCTTTAATAAAGACTCCACTTCCTGAAGTGGGACATTGTCCAATCCATTTAGTTCCATTCCAATATTGAAGGCAATCAAGATCACTATTATAGATCATCAATCCTGCTGGTTTTGAATTAATCGCATCTCTTTGTATTGTTGTAAGTCTTGGTGGAAGAAATCCCTTAGACGTAGAAAAAACTTCAAGGACTGCACCTGCATCTGGTGTCTTAATATTAATTCCTGTGCTTGAGTCCTGAGCAAAGCTCGAAAAATTCATCCCAATTAGAATTAGCAGCACTAATTTAATTCTTACTCTTTTTTTTTTTATTATATAACATCTTTGTTATTGTTAAAATATCACCCTTTCCATTCATAATTGATACATTTTAATTGTTTATAATTTTTTTATCATAGGCATAAAATCTATCTACTTAATGTAATTATATACAGGCGTTGTTTTAATAATCCTTAAAATTAGATTATCAAAAATAGCACGTATATGAATCTAATTAACTTAGAGACATTACATTTAGAAGGTAAAAAAAACTTTTTTCCTTCAAGTAAAAGGGGGGAGGGAGGTATTCAATAATTATAAGTAAAAAAATGTGATTAATAATGTAAAACTATCTCTAATTACTTCAAAATTATTTTGTGCAAAGATAGCATTTTATTATTACAGAATTATGGTCTATAAATATTAAAAAAAACATTATTTTACTTTCAATTTACAAATAAAAGAAAACATCTAATAAAAACTAAAAATAATTCATTTCTCTTATTTACAAAATACTTCTACTATTATTTTTTTCAATTACTATATGTACAGGATAAATCAATTAAAAAGCCAGCTAATGGAAGTCTAAAATTATAACTGTATTAATTTCTCTTTTTATCATACCGATTTTGGCTACAAATTGCATTCTAGCAATTAAAAACTACTTTTTAATTTATCCATAAAAGCCCTCATTTTACACTTAAAAATCAATAAAACTAGCCTGCTTGATATTTGCTAAAAACAAAATAAACGGGCTTTTTTAGTTATTTTACAGTTATTTTTCCTTAAATTGCGAAACATCTATCACATTTTTAGTCAAAAATTATATTTGCCATTTATCAAATATAATTTTACCTATTGGAATCTGACTAAAAAACCATATCAATTTGCAATTCATATTGCATCTTTTGCCTTTGAAAAAATTTCAAAACAGGGCTCAAATAATCGAAAAAGAATAACAAAATGGAATTCAAGATAAATTACTCCTGAACAAGGAGAGGATAAAACATTTACTGGTGAAATAATTGCTCAATTTCTTCATACACACCTAGAACAATATGGAGATACTCTTGAAGATATACTTAAGGCTATTGCATATGCAATGAACCCTGCTAAAGGAGGAACAATTGTACTTGGTATGGAAGAAAATAAAATCATGGGAGCCTGCATCTTAAACAATACAGGAATAAAAGACTATATTCCTAAAGACATCCTTGTATATATTGCAGTTGATAAATCCCAAAGAGGAAAAGGTTATGGAAAAAAATTAATGCAAAAAGTAATTGCTACCACCAGAAGGAAATATCGCATTACACGTAGAACCCGATAATCCAGCTAAAATTTTATACGAAAAACTAGGTTTACAAAACAAATACCTTGAAATGCGTTTGAAATAAATCAACCTAAATTATTAAATTCAAATAAAAAAAGAAAAAGAACGCAATGGCATTCATCAAATTATACCAGTAAAAAATTCGAGGAGAATTATACTTTTTCTCAACAACATTTTCATTTCAAAAAATATTGAATGGGGCGTTGTATCTAAGCTTTTTAGGTGCTGCCTCCCTAACGACAGGAGCATGTATTAACCTTAGCAATGCAT
>NZ_JBXBAV010000042.1:0-4325 GCF_056783245.1 Flavobacterium sp. TC780
TAATACATGCTCCTGTTGTTAGGGAGGCAGCACCTCATATACAGAATCTTCTACATGTAAATCATTTATATATACAGTTTCTCCAGTAGGAATTGCTACTGTAAAAATGCTTCCTTTTTCTTTAGTACTTTCGGCTGTGATTTCACCATGATGCAGTTCAACTAATCGTTTAGTAAATGCCAATCCAACACCTGAACCTAAGTTCATTTCTTTATTATTTACTTGATAAAAACGGTTGAATACTTTAGATAAATCATCTTCACTTATTCCAACTCCTGTATCTGCTATTTTTATCAATACTGCATCTTTTTCTTTTATTAATTCAACTTTTATGCTTTGACCGCTTTGGGTGTATTTAAATGCATTTGAAAGAAGATTGAACAAGGTTTCTCCATTGCGTCTTTATCAAAAGAGAATATAAGCTTTGATTCTGTTGAATGATAGGTGTAATGAATGTGATTTTTTTCAGCAAGTGGCTTAAATGATTCAAATATTTCATTGGTAAAACTTACCAAATCGCTTTTGCCTACTTTAAGTTGTCGCGTTCCCATTTCGGTTTTTCTAAATTCAAATAACTGATCAACCAAGTTGTATAATCGTTTGGCATTGATAAACATCAGCTCATGTTTCTTTTTGGATGTTTTATCTGCAAATGGCGATTTCAACAAATCTTCCAGCGGTGCCAAAATCAATGTTAATGGCGTTCTTAGTTCGTGAGATACATTGGTAAAAAAATCCATTTTTACCTGATTAATATAACTCACTCTTTCTTTATCAATACGTTCTAGTTTTAATTGCTGTAATGCTTTTATACGTTCAGTAATCATCCTGAAAGCAATGTATGCTGCTATACCAAAAATTGCTGCTAGCAATAAATAAAACCATATTGTTTTATACCATGGAGCAAGAATTATAATTTTTAGAGTTCTTATAGAGCTCATTTCTCCGTTTGGTCCCATTGCTTTTATTTGCAAATTGTATTTTCCTGCTGGCAAATTGCTGTAACTTATTTTTAGTTCATCTGTACGCTGCCAATCTTTGTCGAGTCCATCTAGTTTGTAATAGTAATGTGTACGATTGGCAGATATGTAATTAAAGGTATTAAACAAGATGCTAAATTGCTTGTATTCTGGTCCAATTTTTAATTCTTCAGCCTGATCAATATGCTGTTCTAGTATGTTTGTTTCATCATCTACAGCCACAGTTTTATTCAAGACTTCTAGTCCTGTAAAGCTAAGTTTTAGCGGAAGCAATTGTTGTTTAACCATTGCTGGATAGAAATAAGAAATGCCTTTTATTCCTCCAAAAAGCAACATACCGTCTTTGGCCTTGAAGAAAGAATACTCATTAAATTGTTTATTTTGAAGTCCATCACTTTGTCAAAGTTTGTACCGAACCACTGTCGGGATTAAATTTGATTAATCCGCTATTGGTTGAAATCCACAAATTATTATCTTCATCTGGAATTATGCCGTAAATAGTCCCTTTTACAAAATCATTTTTTGTTTTAAAACTGATAAAAGATTCCTGATTTTCATTATATAAACTCAATCCTTCTCTGGTTCCAATCCAAATTCTGTGCTTTTTATCTTCGGTTATACAATTGACTATATCTTCGCTTACTTTTCCATGTCCGATGTTTCCAAATAAAAGATTATCAGGATAAAAGAGTGTAACTCCGTTGGTCGTTCCAATCCAGATTCTGTGCTTGCTATCTTCATAAAGGAATGTAATATCATCTGACGTTGGACGTTTTCCTGCTTTATCTAGATGAATGTGTGTAAACGATTTTGTTTCTGGATGAAATTGATCTAATCCTGATCTTGTTCCCACCCAAATACGTCCTTTATGATCTTTAAGAATACTATATACTAAATCGCCCGCAATAGAACTTGGATTATTTTCGTCGTGGTGAAAGCGTTGCACAAGTCCACTATTTGGGTTCAATAAATTTAATCCGCCGTTATGAGTTCCAATTAATACATTGCCGTTATCATCAAAAGCAATGGCTTTGATATTGTTAGAACTTAGACTATTCGGATTATTTTCGTTATTGGAATAATAGCTGATGGTATTGTTGTTTTTATTCCAAAAATTCACTCCTTTATCATTGGTTCCAATCCAAAAATTACCTTTTTGATCTTGTTTTATAACGCCGATTACTTCATCGTTTAATGATGGTTTGCCTGAGTTCTGGCTTAGCAAATTAAACTTAATATCGTTTTTGTGATAATAATTTAGCCCTCCATAATATGTCCCCAACCAGATTCCGTTTTGATTGTCCTTAAAAAAACAACGTACAGAATTTTGACTGATGGTGTAAGGCTGTGATATTTGATGGTAATAATTTGCAAAAGAATTTGCTTTAGGGTTAAAAATAGTAAGCCCTTTAAAAGTTCCTAACCAAATATTTCCTTCGGTATCTTTGCCCACACATCTTATATTATTATCGACTATGCTATTTGTTCCTGAGCTGTGTAAAAGGGAAGTGGCTTTTCCATTTTCATTATTGTATTGGATTAAACCATATCCTTCAGTTGCAACCCATAATTTTTTCCCATCTATATAAACATCATTGATATAAGGCTTTTTTGCTCCCAGATTAATCTTAACCAATTCGTGTGTATTTGGTTTTAATTTAAAAAGCCCTACATCTGTTCCTAAAATAATTTGTTGCTGCCAAACTCCGATGTAGGCTATTTTTTTTTACTTCGTGCGAGGAAGCGTTAAACTTTATAGTAGTAAAATTTTCGGCTTCGGGAGAAGCATAAATACATCTCCTGCTATAGATGTTGCCCAGATTCTATGTGCATTATCTTCTGTTATAGATGATATGTACCATTCGCCAAGACTACGTGGAAGTTTATAGTTAATAAAGCTATCTGTATTGTAATTATAAACACTTATGCCTTGATTCCCTCCAACCCATAATTGCCCTCTGTGATCCTTAACAAACTTCGGATATAGTAGGATTGCAAGCTGTTTTTAACTCCTTTTATGGGTCTATATACTTTAAATCCTTTGCTATCATATCGATTTAAACCATCCTGAGTTCCAATCCAAATAAATCCTAGTTGATCTTGCTGAATTGCAAAAACAGAACTTTGCGATAAGCCTTTATCAACCGAAATATTACGAAAATATCGGTCTTGCACTTGGGCATGACTTTTTATTGTAAAAAGCACAGTGTATAAAAGGGCTACTATAGCAATCGTTTTCCTCATGGTAGTTTTAATAATTCTTGTTTTTTCTGTGTTTCTTTTCTTTGCGCTAAAAATATAATAATTTGACTAATATCTGAACTTCAAGAGTATGAGTATTGAATAACTCGATAAAGCTATTTAAGAAAATGCAAGTTTGAGAATTTTACTTAAATGAATTTATATATTTATATTCCTGACACAAAATTGTCTCCATTTGATTTGCACCAATTTTTTAAATAATTACGCATTTCTAAGAGTTTCTTTCTGTACAATTTATTTACTGCCAGATTGGTTATCTCACCAGGGTCTTTACTTAAATCAAAAAGCTGCTCTTTAATGGTTCCTTTATTATAAACAATATATTTATAATCTTTAGTAATTAGGGCACGACCGCTTATGCCTAATAATTCTTCGTTATCAGCAAAATCGGTTTCTATTACAAGTGTATCTCGCAAGTTTTGAGCAGGATCAGTGATCTTTTTACTAATGTCAACTCCTTTTAAATAGCTTGGTTTTTCTATGCCTGTAAATCCACAAATGGTAGGTATTATATCTATTCCGTTACAAACTAACATATCATCAGTACGAGGTTTCCATTGTCCTATTTTTGAAATAATAAACGGCACTTTTGAAGCTTCCTCATATAAAATTTGCTTTTGATTCCAGCTGTGTCCTGCATAACCGTCGCCATGGTCGGCTGTGAAAATAATGATGGTATTTTTTTCGACACCATATTTTTTTAGTGATGCCAATACCATTTCGATATAATTATCCACTTTTTCGACTAAGCGGTTATATGCCCAACGATATTGCCGCCATTGATCTGCACTCCAATTTACAGTAGGATAGGTGCGGAAACTCACTTTTTGTTGTTCGCGTACTATTTGCGGTTCGTAATCAGGAATTTTCCAATTAATGGGTAATTGCGGGCACTGATCTGCTGGTGGTGCTTTTTCTAAGACATCCATTTTTAAATCCTCATCACGAGCCCATTCACAAATATCATGTGGATTTAAAAAGGAAGCAACTAATAAAAATGGAGAGGTGCTGCCTCCCTAACAACAGGAGCATGTATTAACCTTAGGTGCTGCCTCCCTAACAACAGGAGCATGTATTAACCTT
>NZ_JBXBAV010000043.1:0-46388 GCF_056783245.1 Flavobacterium sp. TC780
GGATTGCTAAGGTTAATACATGCTCCTGTTGTTAGGGAGGCAGCACCTATTAGCCTATACGCCACATTTTTATTTTTGATTACCAATTGTGCTACCAAAAAAAATAACACAATTATAAATTCAGATAAAGACTCCTTTACAAAAGATACAGTCGTTTATATTACTCCTAATAAATCAGACAAAAAGACTTTTTTCAAAGATTCAGACAAAGAGACTCGTTGGGTCGACAGCATTTACAACAAAATGTCACTTCGAGAAAAAATAGGTCAGTTGTTTATGATTTCTGCTTATTCCAATAAAGATTCAATACACACAAATCAAATCAATGCATTAGTTCAAGACTATAAAGTAGGCGGTGTTATATTCTTTCAAGGTGGCCCGGTTCGTCAGGCTAAATTAACCAACCTATACCAATCAAAAGCAAAAATCCCTTTGTTCGTAGGAATTGATGCCGAATGGGGATTAGGTATGCGATTAGACTCTACTTATCAATATCCATGGAATATGACATTAGGAGCAATTAAAGATTTGAGCCTAATTGAGAATGTAGGTAGAAATATGGCCAATGAAAACAAGCGAATCGGAATTCATTTTAATTTTGCTCCCGTACTTGATATTAATACCAATCCTAAAAACCCTATCATTGGAAACCGCTCATTTGGTGAAGATAAAGTTAATGTTAGCGACAAAGCTATTGCGCTAATGAAAGGAGTACAAAGTCAAGGTGTCTTTAGTACTGGAAAACATTTCCCTGGACATGGAGACACATCAACTGATTCGCACTATGCATTACCTTTAGTCAATTTCTCAAAGGATAGACTTGAGCTAGTCGAATTATATCCATACAAACGAATTTTCAATGAAGGCTTAGCTTCTGTTATGGTTGCCCATCTAAATATTCCAAGTTTAGAACCAATACCAAATATTCCGTCATCAGCATCTTATAATGTAGTAACCAACCTGCTCCAAAAAGAATTAGGTTTGGAAAAATTTAAATTTACAGATGGTTTAGCAATGAAAGGGGCTAGCAATTTTAAAAGTCCTGGTGATCTGGAAATAGCTGTACTTCTTGCAGGAAATGATATTTTACTTTGTCCGGAAAATGTACCTGTAGCAGTTCAGAAACTTGAAGTAGCCTATAATGACAATATTATTACTGAGGAGCGCTTGGCGCATTCGGTAAAAAAAATATTGCATTATAAATTTAAAATTGGGCAATAAAGAATTATAAGCCTATAAATATGGTAAACATTTATGATGATCTTAATCCATCACAAAATGATGCTTTGCACTATAAATTATACGAAAACGCTATTACGGTTTTAAAAAATGAAAAGGAAATACTTCCTATCAAAAACTTAGATCAAAAGATTGCGTATGTAAAATTAGGAGAAGATGTAAACAGTGATTTTGTTACTACATTAAAAAAATACACCGAAGTAACCGAAGTAGCCAATACTAATATAGATAGCCTAAACAACGAATTAAATAAATACGACCTTGTTATCATTGGTTTTCACAAAGTAAATAAAACTTGGGAAAAGCAAAATTTTACAGATACAGAATTGGTTTGGCTACAAGAAATTGCAAAGCATAACAAAGTCATATTAGATATTTTCACAAAACCATATTCGTTACTGCCAATCACTAATTTTGATGATATTGAAGGATTAGTAGTGTCTTATCAAAACTCGGATATAAGTCAGATCGTTTCGGCAGAATTACTCTTCGAAGCACAGGGGGATTACTCAGCCAAAGGAAAACTACCTGTATCTATTAATACATCTTTTAATGTAAATGATGGATTATCAACCGAAAAAATAAATCGTTTGGGTTTTACAAAACCAGAAAATGTGGGTATGAATCCGCTAATTTTATCTAAAATAGATGCAATAGCACAAAAAGCAATTGATGGTAAAATGACTCCCGGAATGCAAGTTCTTGTAGCACGAAAAGGGAATGTTACTTTCCAGAAATCATACGGCAGTCAAACCTATGACAGTACCAGAAAAGTTACTAATTCAGATTTATATGATGTAGCATCGATTTCAAAAATGATTTCGACGCTACCTAATGTTATGCAATTATACGATCATGATAAAGTAAATCTAGATACCAAATTAAAAGATATGGTCCCTCTTTTTGCAAAAACAAATAAAGAGAGTATTACTTTCAAGGATTTACTAACCCATTATGCAGGACTACAAGCTTGGATTCCGTTTTACAAAGCAACATTAGATAGTGAAGGCAAACCTTCGGCTAAATATTATCGCAGAGTAGCCGAATCTGACTTTTCGACTAAAGTGGCAGATGGTCTCTTTATTAGAAATGACTATCATGACACCATCATGAAAATCATTGCAGATAGTCCACTCTCCTTAAAAAAAGAGTACAGATATAGTGATTTTACCTTTATCATCCTGAAAGAATATTTAGAGAGAAAAACGCATAAAAAATTAGAAGAGCTGAGTCAACAAAATTTTTATAGCCCACTCGGAATGAATAATACCCTTTACAATCCTTTAGACAAATTTGACAGAAGTAGCATTGTTCCTACCGAAATAGATAATTATTTCAGACATCAGGTTATTCAAGGATATGTTCATGACATGGCAGCAGCAATGGAAGGCGGAGTAGCTGGTCATGCAGGGATTTTCTCTAATGCTATGGATGTTGCCAAAATGATGCAGTTGTTTTTACAAAAAGGGAATTATGGTAATAAACAATATTTTTCTGAGCAAACCTTTGATGCTTTTAATACCTGTTATTACAAAGACAAAGGAGTTCTAAGAGGCTTAGGTTTTGACAAAAGAGTTGGCAAAGATGGACCAACTTGTGGTTGTGTTTCTGAATCTAGTTTTGGACATACCGGATTTACAGGAAACATAGCTTGGGTTGACCCAGAAACAGAAATTGTTTACGTATTTTTATCCAATAGAACCTATACCGAAGTTATTAACGATGAGAATAAATTATCACGAGGAAAAATCAGAGAAGATATTCAACAAATAATTCAGGACGCTATTATAAAATAAAAACCTATTATATTTTTTATCTAACACATAGAAACATAGGTTTAATTCTTAAGTTTAGAATATAGATAAGATAATTCATTATCATCACATAGCTATATGGATGTATGCAGAGTAAAACGTCTTTTCTTAGATTTCTAAAAGCTATGTTTCTATGTGTTAAAAATAATTGTGCTATTTATATCAATCATAAGATTAAATAAAACCATATAAAAAATATAAGTCCATATTAATATTAGGGTCTTCACAAAATACTGCTTAATTGAACTTATATTTTTTATATGGTTTAAAAGTATATTAAAATGAACTTTTAAAAACAAAATCATGAACGCAAATCTGGAATCACTATATAAAATTGCCAAAAAATCTTCCCGAACAATTATCGGATTAATGTCTGGTACATCTTTGGATGGTCTTGATGTGGCTTTATGCAAAATCTCAGGTTCTGGTGAAACACAGAAGTTCAATTAGTTCAATTTGATACCGTTGATTATTCCGAAGAAATCAAAATCAGAAATCAGAACCGTGTTTGCAAAACAAACGATTGATTTTCAAAAACTGGTTTTATTAAATGAATGGATTGGGTTCTTCATGCTAATATGATTTTAGAATGTTTAAAACGTTGGGAAATTCCAACAGAGCAAGTCGATTTAATAGCGTCTCATGGACAAACTGTTTTTCATGCTTGTCCGAAGATTTTGCATAGCGAGAAAATTTTCCAAATGCTACTTTACAAATTGGCGATGGAGATCATATTGCGGTAAAAACTGGAATTATAACGCTGTCTGACTTCCGGCAAAAACACCTAGCTGCAGGTGGCGAAGGTGCTCCACTAGCTGTTTATGGAGATTATTTCTTGTTTGGAAAAAAAGGCGAAAATCGTATTATGCTCAATATGGGTGGTATTGCAAATTTTACCTATTTGCCATCAAGCAGTAATCCCGAAGAAGTTTTTGTTACCGATTACAGGAACAGGAAACACCTTAATCGATGCTTTTACCAGACTTTCGTTTCCTGATAAAGCCTATGATAAAGATGCCGAAATCGCAAAGCAAGGTACCGTAAACAATTCTCTTTTAGAAGCTTTAAAAGCCAATGAGTTCTTCCTTGCATCTTTCCCAAAAACAACAGGACCAGAACTTTTTAATATCGAATATGTTCGAAAAGCTCAAACCGAAAGTAATACTACAGCCATTTCTGTTGAAGATTTATTAGCAACATTAACCCGATTTAGTGCCGAAACTATTGCCAGCGCCATACATACATCTATAAACAACACCACATATCCTATTGAAAGTTTTACAATTTATATGTCAGGCGGAGGTGCTCACAATCCATTATTAGTAAGTTGGCTAAAAGAGCTTTTGCCTTGCACTTTTACGAACACTAATATTTAGGAATTTCAGGGGATGCAAAAGAAGCCATCCTATTTGCCATTTTAGCGAATGAAACTGTTCTGGCGGAACTTCAGATTTTGGAATACGCAAAGGAATCCCATCTATATCAATGGGAAAAATTTCTTTTCCTAGCTAAAGAAAACCAATTAAAATTCCTTATTTGAATAAATAACGAAACCAAAAAACCAAACCAATGACAAAAGAACGTTTAATCTCGCTAGATGTATTTAGAGGATTTACTATTTTATTAATGACAATCGTTAACAATCCGGAAGCTCGGCCTATATATCCACTTTTAAGCACGCTGAGTGGAATGGTTGTACCCCTACAGATTTAGTTTTTCCTTTTTTTGTTTTTATACTGGGAACGGCAATACCATTTGCAATGCCTACTAACATTTTGACTTGGGTGTTTTTAATAAAATCCTAGTTCGTTCCTTGCGAATATTCTGTTTAGGATTGTATTTAGCTTATTTCAGCAGAATTCAATTATTTGGATTAGAAGGAATCCCGTTATTACTCCTTAGACTAGCAATAACTTTTGCAGTAGCTTATGCCCTCTTAGGAAATTTTACTTTAAAGATTAAAACCTACCTTGTATTAGGAATATTTGCAATCTTATTATTTTTAGCATACAGTCAGATAGAAGCATATCAGGACGTAAGAATCCCTGTGTTTTACAACGAATAGGGATTGTATATTTCTTTACCTCTCTTTTATATTTAAAAACAAATTTAAAAACACAACTTCTAATTGTAGCTTCAATTTTATTAGGCTATTGGATTCTAATGGCTTTTGTTCCAGTTCCTGGATTTGGTACTCCAAATTTTCAAAAAGGAACAAATCTAGCGGCTTGGTTAGATAATTTACTTTTAAACGGGCATTTATGGAGCGACTCAAAACTTGGGATCCAGAAGGAATTTTCAGTACTTTACCAGCTATAGGAACAGGGATTCTAGGAATGTTTATAGGTCAGATATTGAACTTACAAATACCTAAAATTGAAATTGTAAAAAAAATAGCAGTCGCAGGAGCTGTTCTAATAATTACAGGTTTACTTTGGAATATCGTATTCCCAATAAACAAATCATTGTGGTCAAGCTCATACGTTTTGTATACAGCTGGTATTGCAACAATATGCTTAACGATATTATATTACATCATAGATGTAGCAAACTATAAAAAATGGACGAAGCTGTTTTTAATTTGGGGAGTAAATCCTATGATTGTATTTTTCTTTTCGGGCATTATCCCAAGGGTTTTAAGTTCGATTAAAGTACAAAACCCCGAAATAGCGACAGAAGAAATCAATCTTCAAACTTTAATTTACAAATTTGGAATTGTACCTTATTTTGAAAATCCATTAAATTCATCATTAGCTTATGCAATATCGTATGCAATTTTCTGGTCACTTATCCTTTGGGTTTTCTATAAAAAGAAACTAATTTTTAAAGTGTAAAAAAACAGTCAATATTACTATAAGAAATAACAAGCTCATAAATCAAAAAACTTTGAGGCTGATTAATTGTAAATCACTTTTCAAAATTGTATTTTTACTTATGATTCCCAACTAAATAAATTGATACCCATAACTATAGAACCATATCAAGCAGAGAGGTAAAAACTACTGGTCATTTACCATAGCCTCACTTAATAAGTGATTTCTCTATGCGCTGTTCTCAAAACATGTCCAAACAATTAAAACTTGAAGAACTTGTTATTGAAGGAACACCAACAAGAGAATAAATATTCTTTCAAAAAAAGAAACTAAATATAACATTAGTAAAAATGCTAAATGTAAAAAAACATACAAACCAATTCAAATCGATATTGATAATGAAGAAAGCGATGATAGATTTTTTTCATTAGGCTTTACTTTCAATTTTGATAGGAACATTATACCCCATAATATAGGATTTTGCCGTGACTTTATTGAAAATCCTAATTTTATATATATTGAGGCAGATGATCAAATTCACGGATTCAATACTAAAGCCGTAAGCTATAATATTGAAAATTTTATTCTCACTCTAACACTTCTGGATAAAAATAAATTTTATTGGGATGGTTCTAAATCTGTTTCTATAGAATTAGATGAAAGTAATATAGAAGATGTAATCCTATGCCTAAAATTTATTTTTGATGGTTTATAATAAGCTAACCAAAAAACACAATGGAATGAACTGACTCGACTGAATCCTCAACAATTATTCACCTAAAAAATGGCTGGTAAAATGGCTACATCGTAAATAAAAACGGAACTTACTTTTTTGCAACACATCTTATACAGGACAGAAAATTTAATAGTTCTAATTTTGGTAATTGTCGAAAAGACATCACAAAATCTGTATTTAAAGATTTAAATATTATCTCTAGCAAAAACTGATTACAAATTAGTGGAAATTTCTAATTATATTTTTGAAACAGAAAGAATACCTAAAAATCTTAAGTTTTTGAAAATTCATAAAGGATTGAAATTGTTTCATTCAATAATATAAAAAATTAAAAAAGCTCCTAAACTAAAATCTAGGAACTTTTTTATTGTTCTCTCAACTGGTTTTAAACCCACAGTCTTCAGAATAAAAAACCATCTAACTTATAACATACGAGATATGATAAACGAAAATACAAATCCTAAACCAAACCAAAGCAGTCTAGCTACCCTATTATCTCTAACAATTTCTTCTCTTTCTTCTCTTTCGCTGATATTCGTTTTCACAATAATTGGTATTTTCATTAGGGCGCAAAAATACATTTAACTTATGGATTCAAAAAAAACAATAAGCCATTTAAATAGCACGATAAGCTCAATTTGAATCTATTATTATATACTGCAAACCGTTCGTTCATCTAGTCATTTCCTAAAGGCTGAGCTATTTATTCTTAGTTTTATTAAGTCACTTTGGTAAAATTTGAATCTAAAACCCTAAGAGTCAAAATCTAATAATTTACTTTTTTGCTAGCAACTCCTTTTTAATAATTGAAATGATGATAAAAATGGCATTCTATAAATCAAATAATTAGCAATCCAAAATATATTTCAAAAAACACATCCCATGTATTAAATAAAATTCTGCTAAACTTGAGTTATTTTATTGTATTCGTCTAAAGCTTTACTAGGATCAGAAGTAGCGTATTCATTCTCTGGTTCCGGAATTACATGGATTTTTGAATCACTCAATGATACAATAGCAGAACAAACATAAATCCCTATTTTTCCATCGCTATATTTAAAATCCAACAATGTTAACTTTACAATTTCATTGATAGAAAGCTCATAGTAATTTCCGTAACGAATGATCTTAAAATAAATTTCTTTTTTATCTACTATTTCAAATTGATTGGTTTGAATGTTTTCAAAAACAAAATTATTCTTTACATCCTTTTCATTAAATCCCCATGCTCTAAATTGAACAAACCCATTTACAAAATCAATTGATATATAATAGGCTGTTCCTTCTTTATCGCACTCAATAACAAAACCTGTTTTTCCCATTCCTTCGACTGCCAATATCCCTTCCCAAACAAAGTTATTTGCGGGTTTATCAAAACAAAAAACCTCATACCCACTCCTACATCCAAAACGCCATTTACTTTCATTTTCCAAATCAAAATTTGCCGAAGGATTTCCTAAAATTGGCACTGGAATTGGTAAGTTTTTTTGAAGAATTGTTCTTTGATAAAGTGTTTTCCAATGATGATAGGTCTTTAATAAAAGTCTACCATTGGTGTCAACATCTAATTGTTTTGGCGGAGGAATTACACGAAGTGTATTGACATTTCCTCCAACAAAATAAAAATTATAAATTAAAAAATAATCGCCATCTTTTACAACTCTTGCCGCATAATTACCTTGTGGCATCAGAACATTATTATGAAAAGCATGGTATTCTCCTTTAAAATCCGGAGAAAACCAATAACGAACTTTAATATCTTCACGAATTGAACCTAATAAATAATGCATCCCTTTTATTTCTACTACACAAGGACATTCAATATCATCATATACATAAGCAACATGTAGTGGTTTTTGAAGAACAAAACCATTTGAATCCCTTTTAGCTACACCAATACATCCTCTTCTATAAGTAGGCCCTACTGCACTTCGAGCACAAATCAGTAAATAGTCCTCTCCTTCAAATTGGTATTTATATGGATCTCTAAAACTAAGCCATTGGCGAGGATTATTGTCTGAGCTCTCATAATAAGGTGCTTTACTTTTTAAAGGTAAACCATATAGATTTTCTTTTGTCCAATGGATTAAATCAGGAGAAACTGCTCTTCCAATTTTTTGCATAACTCCTTTGTCTTTCCGTTTTAAACCTGTATAATACATCTCATAGCCTTCGCCATCAGAATTTTTACTAACATGCATAGTCCATAACATATCATCATCCCACTCTCCTGGATCACCTACAAACAAAGCATTCTTTACTCTTTTCCAAGAAAGTCCATCTTTTGATACTGCATGTGCAATATAATCGTGATTTGGAATTATCAAATGAAATAAATGATGCATTCCGTTTTCATCTATAAATACATCTACGTCGCCTATTTCCCAACTACTAAACCCTGAACCTGAATACATATTACTTAATTATTTTATAGTGTTTTAATCCCTCTAAAATTCCTAAAGAAGCCGAGCCTTTTGCTACATAAATACTTTTGGTTGTTTCATATTTGGCAAGTTCAGAACTTTCGATTTCCTACGATAATCCCTTTAACAGAGCCTCTAAACATATCAATATCATTTCCTGAATCGCCCGCTGCAATTACATTCGATAAAGGAATCGCCCATTTACGACATAAAAATTTAACCGCATTCCCTTTTGATGCTCTTTTAGGAATAAAATCAATAAACTCTCCGTGACTTGGAATAATATTTACTTTATACCACCCTGTTCCTAAGACAGTTATTAATTGCTCATAATCGTATTTTTCTTTATCATAATAATAGGAGATTTTATATGGATTTTGAGCTTCTTCTTCCTGCAATCTCAACCATGAAACCCCTTTCAAACGATTTACAATATCTTCCCTTTTCCAACGACCTGCCAAAAAAGTAGCCCAACCTTTGTCTAGAATATAATTTTTCCCATTTGTATAATAAATTTCAGTTCCTACAGAACAAATAACAAAGTCTGGCAAAGGAAATTGTTCTTCATCTATGACTTTTTTAACAAGTGCCAAATTTCTTCCTGATGCCAAAGCAAAAGCCATTTTTTCAGTACGATTTATCAAATGTTCTTTCAATTCTTTTAATCCTGGATTATTCAACTTTGGTTCAATTAGGGTCCCATCAATATCAGAAACAAATAAATGCTCTACCTTTCTTTTTAAACGCTCAATATTAATATTGGGGTAATGTTGCTTTTTTAAGCCAGAACCAGATGATAATGATAAATTTTCATTAATCAATTCAACATATTGATTAACATGGCTTAACCAACTATAATGTTTTTGAATATTAATTGCTCCATTATTTGAGTAATATTTCCATTGACTTTCATTAGTCAAAATAGTACGTAATGCTTTTTTGATTTCATTTTCATTCAGAGGATCTACTAATTCTCCGTTCTGACAGGTAGGAATAATTTCAGATGGGCCACCATTTTTAGTAACTACAACAGGCAAGCCAGAACTAGCAGACTCAATAACTGTTAATCCAAAATTTTCATGTAAGGCCAGATTTACAAAGACACCCCTTTTTTCGGCAGCATAACGATAAATAATCGAAACCTCATTTTCTACATCATGCTTTTTAGGAATTGCCATTTTCCCATATAAATCATACTTGTCCATTAATAACAATAAATCTGTTAGAACATTTTTTTCAGATTCAGGCATTTTCGAAATATCCTTTCGAATCCCAGCAAAAATGACCAGATTGGCTATGCTTTGCAGCTCTTTATCTTTACCATAAACATCTATCAGTGTATGAAGATTTTTATGACGATCGGGTCTTGAAAGGGCTAAAATAAAAGGTTTGTGTGGATTTATTAAAAACTTGGAGATAACTTCAGCCACCCAATATTTCCTTTGCTCCTCTTCCATTTGTTTATTAGCATCTTGCTCTTGATGATAATAAGGAACAAATTTACTAGTATCAATTCCAGGAGAAATTGCATGATACTTTCCTAGTTCAAAATTTTTATAGACTCTATAAGTTTCAATTTCTTGCTCTGTAGAGGTAACGATAAATTCAGATAATTCTAAAGTCTTATCCTCTGCAGCAATCCTTTGCTCAAACTTAAATTTCTTTTCAATTTCTTCTTCACTCAAGCCACTTTCCAGCAACTTTTTCTTTTTATGAAAACCCAAAGAATGTCCTGTATGAGCAAAAGGAATATTCAATATTGTAGATAATTCACTAGCTACATATCCTGCATCTCCATAATGAGAATGAATCCAATTGGGGAAAATATCATGAAGTTTGATATGCTGTACAACTCCATCAACAAAAGTGTCTAAACCCTCCCATAATTGTTCCTTTGACTTATATTTTTTTCCTAAAAAAGAAATTCGTCTAATATCTAATTTATCATTAATGATTTCAATTGGCACTGCATATTCCGGAGAAAGATTCTTATCATCAATTAACCTTGTAAATAGATGAACATGTTCAACAGCTTCATGCTGTGATAAAAACTCGGCTAGTTCATAAACATACTTCGTTTGTCCCCCATTATCAGCATCTCTACCAATTTCTAGTCCTGATCCTTTTAAAAGCCCATGGATATTTATTAATGAAATTCGTAATTTAGCCATCTTCCTTTTTATTGGTTAGATTTTTAAGGTACGAAAATTAGAGCAGCTCACCTCTAATTTTAGGCAAAACAACCAGATTATTAACACTTTAAGATTAAATTAGTAAGACTTATAGCCGATACAAAGCCTCAATTACACAGAAATAATAGTGTAAATATGCTTGAATTCGGAGCTTAAAATTCTAGCTGTTTTTATCTAAAGTAAAATCTTTAGCCATTTATAAATATTATTATAATTTCTAATCCTCTTATAATGACATTTATTATTTGTTTCCTCTCAAAGAAGTGGGAATATGGTGGGAATTTAAAATGATTTATAAAAGACAAACGCCTTATAAATAAGGCGTTTTGGATTAAAACAAAGATGAGTTTGTGACCACGGTAGGGTTCGAACCTACAACCCTCAGAGTCGAAATCTGATATTCTATCCAGTTGAACTACGCAGTCATTTTAATTATAGCATTCCGATTTTAAATCTAAAATCAAAATGCTACAATCTATTTTTTATACTAATAATTTTTTTACGATTGCAGAGATAGTTTTTCCTTCAGCAGTTCCGCCTAATTGTGCAGAAGCTAGCCCCATAACTTTCCCCATTGATGCAATTCCTGAAGCTCCAGTTTCAGCAATAATTTTAGCAATTACAGCTTCAATTTCTTCTTCGCTCAATTGTGCTGGTAAGAATTTTTCGATTACAGCTACTTGTGCTAATTCTGGCTCAGCCAAATCAGGACGGTTTTGCTCTGTAAAGATTCTAGCACTTTCTTTACGAGTTTTAACTAGTCTTTGAAGTAATTTAATTTCATCCTCTTCTGTTAATTCTTCTTTTGTTCCAGAAGCCGTAGCTGCCAATAACATTTCTGATTTAATAGCTCTTAAAGCTTCTAACGCTACAGTATCTTTTGCTCTCATGGCGTTTTTAATTTCGTCCATGATTGTTGTTTGTAAACTCATCTTAGTTTTATTTTTAAATAAGCGAGGCTTATTGATTGACATTTTATTATAGGATATTTTTCATCTCCATGAAATTAAAAATTCTTTTAAAACTTCAAAAGAAAGTCAAATTTCCAAATTCTGTGCGAAGATAAAAAAAATAACCCGAAAATTAAATTCAATTTTCGGGTTACCTCATTTTGATTTTAGCGTATTAATCTACGTTGTCGTGCAAAAATGAATTATTAGAACGCAACTGCAAATCATTATTACTATCTGTTCCTACAGAGATTCTAGAATTTGTATTGTTTTGTGAACTGTTAGAAAGATCAATACCTAATCTTTTGTAGGCTGGTTCTTTCTCTAGTTCTTCAACTCTAGAAACATTATTATGGAACTTATAATTAAATTCTTTTAATTTTTTTCTTCTTTCATCAGCTCTCATGCGTAATGTTTCTTCAATAGTTAACTCCATCGGAGAAACTTCTTCAGAAAAATTAGTTTCTTGCACTACTGCTCTTTGGTGAACCGTAATATTTAGCTCTTCTGGAATAACTTCTTCAACTACTTTTGCAGCAGGTTTTGATGACGTTAAATCATTTTCAAGTTCCATATACTCTTCTAGAGAATACTTGATAATTCCGTTATCAGAAAGTTCCGTAACTGGTACGAATTGAACTGGCTGGTTTACTTTAATATCACGTGTTTCATTTGTTAATTCAAACAATACTCTAGTATCTTCTTTTACAGGCTCAGGTTTTACTTCTGGCTCAGCTCTAAAAATAGGCAAATCAAAAGAGAAAGTAGTTTGTTCTTCCTTTTCTACGATTTTATGTTGAACAGCTCTTACAGGGGCAACTTCTGGAGCTGAAATTGTAAAATCAATATCTGTAATTGGAGAAACGATTTCAAAAGTTACATCTAAATTTTTAATAAATTCAGACATTACAACTAATTCATCTTCGTTAATCACTGGTGATTGAACTATTGGCGCCACTGCAGTAGGTTCTGGTGAATCGTCAAGTAATTCAAAAACAACTTTTTCTTCTGCTTTTGGTGTTGGTGTTGATGGTGTTTCAGCATTTAAATCAAAAGAAGTAAGTGTTTTATTCGTCAAATTATGAACACTTCTCTGCTCATCTTCTAACGTATGTATAATTTTTTTAGGTTCAGTGTTTACGATTTCGTTTTGTTGTTCAACATCAAAACCTGTTGCAATAATTGTAACAGCAATAGCATCACCTAGGGTTTCATCTTCACCAACCCCCATAATAATATTAGCATTAAAACCAGCTTCTACCTGAATATGATCATTTATTTCACCTATTTCATCAAGTGTAATCTCATTAGAACCTGAAACGATAAGCAACAATACGTTTTTGGCTCCTGTAATTTTATTATCATTTAACAACGGAGAATCTAATGCAGAAATAATAGCATCTTTTGCTCTGTTTTCTCCAGATGCAGTAGATGATCCCATTATAGCAGTTCCACTGTTTGATAATACCGTTTTGGCATCACGTAAATCGATATTTTGAGTATAGTGGTGCGTAATTACTTCAGCAATACCTCTTGAGGCAGTTGCCAAAACTTCATCCGCTTTAGAAAATCCTGCTTTAAAGCCAAGATTTCCGTACACTTCTCTTAATTTATTATTGTTGATTACAATTAACGAATCGACTTGCTTACGTAACTTTTCGATACCCAAAAGCGCTTGCTCCTGACGTACTTTTCCTTCGAAAAGAAACGGAATAGTAACAATTCCAACTGTAAGAATCTCTCTTTCCTTAGATAATTGTGCAATTACTGGCGCAGCTCCTGTTCCGGTACCACCACCCATTCCTGCAGTAATAAATACCATCTTGGTATTGCGATCCAACATCTTTTCGATGTCAGCAATACTTTCAATAGCCGACTGTTGTCCTACATCAGGGTTAGCACCTGCTCCTAAACCTTCTGTTAGATTAACTCCTAACTGAATTTTATTAGGCACAGAACTATTTTGTAGCGCTTGTGAATCAGTATTACAAACGATAAAATCTACCCCTTTGATTCCTTGTTTAAACATGTGGTTTATAGCATTACTACCTCCACCTCCTACACCGATAACTTTTATCACATTTGATTGATTTTTTGGTAAATCAAATGAAATACTTCCAAATTCTGAGTTGCCCATCATATTTTTGGTTTTTTGATATTAAATATTAATTCTTGTCTTGTTTTATAATCGCTTATTCAGCGTTGTCTAGAAAATCTTTGATTTTATCGACATAGCGGTCAAAAAAGGATCTTCTTATTTTTGTTTCAGTTGACTCTTCTTTAACTACTTTCTTCACTTCTTCAACAGTTTCTACATAAGATTCTTCAACCTCGTGTTGTTGCTGTTGTACCGGGGCTCTATATATTGGTACCTTTGGCTGTTCTACAACGTCCATTCTTACGGCACTTTGAGTACTGTTTTCAATACTGTTCATTACTAAACCTACAGCCGTAGCATATAATGGACTTGATATTTCTTCGTTTGAATTACCTGCCAAATGTTCATTTGGATATCCAATTCTGGTATCCATTCCTGTAATATACTCTACTAATTGCTTAATGTGTTTTAGTTGAGCTCCACCACCTGTAAGAACAATTCCTGCAATTAATTTTTTGCGAGGATCTTCGTGTCCGTATGCTTTTACTTCTGTAAAAACCTGATCCACGATTTCGACTACACGTGCATGAATTATTTTTGATAAATTTTTTAAAGAAATTTCTTTTGGTTCTCTTCCTCTTAATCCTGGATCGAAACAATTTCATTGTCTTTATTTTCTCCTGGCCATGCCGATCCAAATTTAATTTTCAATAATTCAGCTTGCTTTTCGATAATCGAACAACCTTCTTTTATATCATCTGTAATTACGTTTCCTCCAAAAGGAATTACAGCTGTATGACGAATGATTCCGTCTTTAAAAATTGCTAAATCTGTTGTACCGCCTCCAATATCGATAAGCGCTACTCCTGCTTCTTTTTCTTCCTGACTCAATACAGCATCAGCCGAAGCCAATGGTTCTAATGTTAAGCCTGATAATTCAATTCCTGAACTTTGGATACATCTTCCTACGTTTCTAATAGATGAAGCTTGTCCTACTACAACGTGAAAACTAGATTCTAATCTACCACCGTACATTCCAATAGGCTCTTTAATCTCCGATTGCCCATCAATTTTAAATTCCTGTGGCAAAACGTGAATTATTTCTTCACCTGGTAACATTGCAAGTTTATTAACCTGATCTATTAAAAGCTGAATATCATTTTCACCAATCACCTCTTCAGGGTTGCTTCTGCTAATGTAATCTGTATGCTGTATGCTGCGAATATGCTGTCCTGCTATACCTACAACTACGTCTTTAATCTTGTAACCCGAATTATTCTCCGCTTCATGTATCGCTTGCTGAATAGATTGTATTGTTTGAGTAATATTGTTCACAACACCTCTCGCAACACCTAAGCTTTTTGATTTTCCTATTCCTAGAATCTCAAGCTTACCATATTCATTCTTCTTACCTATCATGGCAACAATTTTGGTTGTACCAATATCTAGACCTACTGCAATATTATCTTTTCCCATTATCTATTATTTTGTGCAAACTACTTGTTCCGTAAACCTAAGATCTATCTTACTATATTTATATAACGAACTATCTAACGCTGCCTTTTGAAAAAAGGCTTTATAATTATTAAATTTTCGTTCAACATTTATCGTTCTTCCGAAATCTATCTCGTAATTAAAATTCCTGTTAAGCATTTTTAAGCTTCCATTAGGCATAATTTCAATTCCAATGATGTTTTTTTTCAAAAATGCATCGTCATAAATCATGCGGAATAATATAGCTAATTCTTCGTTATTTTTTTTATTTAAATTCCCTGAAACAAGAGGAACTCTAGCTGTAAAATTGTCAGACAAAGGCATTTTACCACCCTCATAATCAATATAGAACGACTCATTCCCGTTCATAATGCGGGCTATCGGCGTTTTCTGTTTTACTACTGCTTTTAGAACACCATCAATACTCACAAAAACATCCGATTTCTCAATCATCTCTTGCGTATTAAGGACTTTCTCTATCTTATTCAAATCTAACCCTTCTTTTTTAATGCTAGAAGCATCTCTTTTATTTTCTATTAACAATTTATTAACCGTCTCTGGCTTGACAAAAATAGCGTTTTCCCCTACAAAAACAACGGTAGATTTCTTTAATTTTCGCTCTCCATTTCTATGTGATGTAAACGAAAATAAAACGATAACTACCCCAAACATGAGGATCAACCGAATATTTGTCCAATTAATTAATTTCATTTAAACTATTTTTAATTGATGGCACTAATTCACCTAAATCACCAGCTCCAATAGTTACAATTACAGTTGCATTACTAGCTTTAATTGAAGCTAATAAATCATTTTTAGCAACTATTTTCCTGTTAGAATTACTCATTTTATCCATTAACCATTGCGATGTAATTCCTTCCATCGGCAATTCTCTTGCAGGATAAATATCCAATAAAATCACTTCATCAAATGCTGACAAACTTTTAGCAAAACCGTCAGCAAAATCTCTAGTTCTGCTAAATAAATGCGGCTGAAAAACAGCCAATACTTTTTGTCCAGGATACAACTCCCTAACAGCTTGATTCACTGCATTTATCTCTGTCGGATGATGCGCATAATCATCTATATAAACCAGTTTATCTGATTTTATTTGATAAGAAAAACGCTTTCTTATACCTTTAAATGACGCTAAAGCTTTTGCAATTGCATCAGTCGAGGTTCCATATGTTTTTGCCATAGCAATAGCCATTAGCGCATTCATTAAATTATGTTTTCCTGGTAACCCAAAATGCAAATCTTTCATAGTTTCTGACGGCGTTTGCACATCAAAAACATAACTTCCATTTGCTATTCTAACATTAAACGCTTTAAAAGGCGCATCTTCATTTATAGCACATTGAATTCCCTCCAGAGGCAACTCTTTGGTTATAAAAAGATTATTTTTATCCTCCACTTTTGAAGCAAATTCTACAAAAGATTCTTCTATCGCTTCGCTTGTTCCATAAATATCCAAGTGGTCTGCATCCATTGATGTGATACAGGCAATATTTGGGTGTAAATGCAGGAACGAACGGTCAAATTCATCAGCCTCAACAACAGTAACAGTTTTTCCGTTTCCTATTAAATTCGAATTATAATTCTCTACAATTCCACCTACAAAAGCAGTAACATCGGCTCCACTTTCGTAAAGAATATGTCCTAAAATACTAGATGTTGTTGTTTTACCATGTGTACCAGCTACAGCAAACGAAAAAGTGTCTTTTGTAATGATTCCTAGAACCTCTGCTCTTTTCTTAACTACATAATTTCTTTCTAAAAAGTAATTCCACTCCGAATGTGTATTTGGAACTGCAGGTGTGATTATAATCAATGTGTTTTCTACAAAATAATCACTTGGAATTAAACTAATATTATCTTCAAAATGAATATTAATTCCACTTTCGATAAGTTCATTTGTAAGTATTGAAGGGGTTTTGTCGTAGCCTGAAACTTGTTTTCCAATGTTCTTGAAATAACGAGCCAGAGCACTCATTCCGATGCCTCCAATTCCTATAAAATAGACGTTCTGTATTTGGTTTAAATTCATTTCTTTTTTGCTTTAGGCTTTAGGCGCTGAGTTTTAAGCTCAGTCCTTTAACTTTATGACTTTTTTTTATTTAATCAACTTTATAATTTCCGCAACAATTGCCTTTGTTGCGCCTGGTTTTGCCAATCGCTTTATGTTTTCACTAAGCTGTTTTTGCTTCCCTTCATCCTTCAGCAATGCTTCAAAAACAATGCTAAACTCGTTGTCTAACTCAGATTCTTTCAATAAAATCGCACCCTTCTGATCTACAATAGCTTGCGCATTTTTTGTTTGATGATCTTCAGCAACATTTGGCGATGGAATAAAAATAACTGGCTTTCCAACAATACATAATTCCGAAACTGACGATGCTCCAGCTCTTGAAATGATGATATCTGCCGCTGCATAAACAAAATCCATTCGCTCTATAAAATCAACCACCTTTACATTTGGCTGATTGTATTTTTTATAATCTTCAAAATACAACTTCCCACATTGCCAGATAATCTGAACGTTTTGAGAAAGCATATTAGGTAATTCTTTTTCTATTAATTGATTTACTCTTCGAGCGCCAAGACTCCCTCCAAGTACCAATAATGTTTTTTTATTTGCGTCCAGATTATAGAATACGATTGCTTCATCTCTTTTGCTATCGATATCTATTAAATCCTGACGAACTGGATTACCAGTTAAAACAATTTTGTCTACAGGAAAAAATCGCTCTAAATTTTCATACGCAACACAAATCGCACTCGCTTTCTTACTCAATAATTTATTGGTAATTCCTGGAAACGAATTTTGCTCTTGGATAACTGTTGGAATTCCTGCTGATCCAGCCATTTGTAATAACGGACCGCTAGCAAAACCTCCCGTACCAATAACAACATTAGGCTTAAATACTTTTATTATTTTTCTTGATTCTAATAAACTACTTATCAACTTAAAAGGAAACATAGCGTTCTGTAAAGTCAATTTTCGTTGTAGTCCAGCAATCCAAAGACCTTTTATCTCATATCCAGCTTGTGGTACTTTCTGCATTTCCATTTTGTCTTTAGCACCAACAAAAAGAAATTCAGCATCTGGATATTGTAATTTTAATTCATTCGCAATTGCAATTGCAGGATAAATATGTCCTCCTGTTCCTCCACCGCTTAATATGAATTTATATTTTGTCATATTTTTAAATGTTACTACATTTTAAAAATTATTATATTTTCTCTTTTTAACTCCAATCATTTCATCACCGCCTCCATTGGATTCTTTGCATTGTCTTCGATTGAATATCCTCCAACTTCTTCTTTCATCAATTCATTCTCTTCCTCTAATTGCTTGTCAATTAATTTTTTTAGCGCCTCTTCTCTTTTCTCCTTCTCTTTTAGCTCTTCTTCTATTTCTTCGTCTTTTTTAGTAACACTAATAATGATTCCAAGTGCAAAACAAGTCATCCAAATTGAACTACCTCCACTACTAATAAGCGGTAGGGTTTGTCCCGTTACTGGTAATAATTCGACTGCTACAGCCATATTAATCATCGCCTGAAATATCATCGGAAAACCGAGCCCGACGACGACTAACTTCCCAAATAGCGTATTGGCTTTATGTGATGCGATTACAAATCTAAACATCAACAATAAGTACAATCCTAATATTGTAAGTCCACCTATCAACCCATATTCTTCAACAATGATTGCGTAAATAAAATCGGAAGATGATTGTGGCAAAAAGTTCTTTTGAACACTTTTCCCAGGCCCTAAACCTCCTAGTTTTCCAGATGCTATGGCAATTTTAGCCTTCTCTATCTGATAATCATCTTCATCCGGTTTATCGGTTGTAAAATTCTCAATTCGACTTCCCCATGTTCCTACCCTGCTAAAAAAGCGAGATTCAGGAAAAGCTTTCGCTAAAAGAAGGAAAAACAGAAACATTACTACTCCTGAACCAATAATTAATCCGATATATTTTAAAGGATATTTACCTATAAATGTAAGCATCAATACCATCGAAAAGATAAGCGCTGTTGTCGAAAAATTCGCTGGCAAAATAAGCATCAACGTAATAAAAACAGGCATCCAAAGCTGAATTAACGAAGTTTGAAAAGGCTCGTCTTCATCTCTGGTCTTTGATAAATATCGTGCCACAAAAATAAATAACACCATCGATGCCAATGTAGATGTCTGGAATGTGATTCCGATAAACGGAACCTGGATCCATCGACTTGCATTTGCTCCAGCAATAACAGTTCCTTTTAAAAGCGTGTACGCTAATAATATCCAAACCACAGGTAAAGCAACTTTTGAGATTGCTCTAAAATAATGGTACGGCACCTTGTGTACACAGTAAATAATTACGAACCCTATACAGATATGAGCTAAATGTTTTACCAAATATCCCAACGTATTTCCTGTTCCATGACCTATATAGGCTAAATTACTACTCGCACTAAAAACAGGCATAAACGAAAACAAAGCCAATAAAGCCACAAACGACCATATTACTCTATCTCCTTTTAATTTGTTTACTAGTTCTTTCATTTTAATTTTAGATTTATGAATTTATATTTTTGTAAATTCTTAATTCTAGCTCATTACACTAATTCTATTGTTTACTGCCTTTAAACTATTCACCAAAATGGCAGTTAACTCGTTTCCTTCTTTCCAAATTGTTTCTAATTCAGATATGCCAATCCATTTTTTTTTCTGCTATAATTTCGATCCAAAATAAAGTTTCATCAGCCTTCTCTAAAACAATCTCCATTTTTGATGCAAATTCTTCGTCGCTTTTTGATCTACAAACCGCTCTATAATCTGCTCCTACCGAAGTACCACTTTTAATAATTTGACTTGCAATTATTTCACTTGAACCAAAATTTGGTAATTTCTCTGCCAAATTTATCACCATCAAAGAAAACTTCTTTGTTCTTACTTTCATTCCGTCTGTCGTCATCTCTATAAAAATATTTTTTGATTAAAGTTTAAACCTTAGCCCGCTAACTATAAATTATGCACTGCTTGTTTAAATTGTTTTCCTCTGTCTTCGTAGTTTTCAAATAAATCAAAACTTGCACAAGCTGGAGACAATAAAACTGCATCACCTTTCTCAGTTAAACGTTGCGCTGTTTTTACAGCATCGGCCATATTATTAACTTCAACCATAATATCAACTACATTACCAAAAGCATCAATTATTTTTCGGTTATCAACACCAAGACAAATAATAGCTTTTACTTTTTCACGAACCAATGACATCAATTCGTTGTAATCATTTCCTTTATCAACTCCACCAACTATCCAAACTGTTGGTGCATTCATACTATCTAATGCAAAAAATGTAGCATTTACATTTGTTGCTTTTGAATCATTAATATATTGTACGTTCTGAATTTTCAGAACTTTTTCTAAGCGATGTTCAACACCTTGAAAATTAGATAAACTCTCACGAATTGTTGCATTTCTTATCTGCATCAATTTAGCTACTGAACTTGCTGCCATTGCGTTTTTCAAATTATGTTTTCCTTCTAAAGCAATGTACTCAGTATCCATTGTAAACTCTTCTTGGTTAATCTTAATTTCCATTTTGTTGTTTTTTATAAATGCTCCTTCATCGAATTCTTTCGTCAATGAAAAAGGAATTAGTTTTGCTTTTGTTGTATTATTTTTAAGCCATTCGGCTGATGCTTCATCATCGCCATCATAAATTAAATAATCACTTTCTGTTTGATTCATTGTTACTCGAAACTTCGAGTTAATGTAATTTTCATACTTATAATCATATCTATCTAAATGGTCGGGACTAATATTTGTAATTATTGCAATATCTGGTCTGTAATCTATGATTCCGTCCAATTGAAAACTGCTCAATTCTAGTACATAAAAATCGAATTTATTTTCAGCTACCTGCCATGCAAAACTCTTTCCGATATTTCCTCCAAGGCCTACGTTTAATCCTGCTGACTTTAGCAAATGATAGGTTAACATTGTTGTCGTTGTCTTACCATTACTTCCTGTAATGCCAACTGTTAAGGCTTCGGTGAAAGGCTTTGCAAACTCAATTTCAGAGATTACTTTAATTCCTTTTTTTACTAAACTCTTAACTATTGGTGATTTCTCAGGAATACCTGGGCTTTTCATTACCACATCGGCATTTAAAATTAGGCCTTCAGTATGTTTACCTTCTTCCCATGCAATTCCGTTAATGATAAGAACTTCTTTATAACTCTCGTTTATCTTTCCATAATCAGAAACAAAAACATCATATCCTTTTTTCTTTCCAAGAATAGCAGTACCTACACCACTTTCTCCTCCACCTAAGACTACTAACCTCATATTATCTTAGTTTTAATGTTACAATAGACAATATGGCCAGCATAATTGCAACAATCCAAAATCGGGTTACAACTTACTTTCGTGATACCCTTTTTTCTGGTAATGATGATGCAATGGCGACATCAGGAAAATTCTTCGTCCTTCGCCAAAACGTTTTTTAGTATATTTAAAATAAGCCACCTGAATAATTACCGAAGCACTCTCTGCTAAGAAAATACCACAGAATAAAACAATCAACATCTCTTTACGAACTGCTATTGCCAAAACAGCTATAATCCCTCCAATTGTTAGACTTCCTGTATCTCCCATAAAAACAGATGCCGGATATGAATTGTACCATAGAAATCCAATTAACGCACCAACAAAGGCGGAAATAAAAACGGTCATTTCACCCGAATTGGGTATATACATTATATTGAGGTAATTCGAGAAAATAATATTTCCTGATAGAAACGTAAATATCCCCAGTGCGAGTACAGACACTGCTGAAGTTCCCGCTGCAAGACCATCGATCCCATCAGTTAAATTAGCTCCATTAGAAACCGCTGTGATAATAAAAATTACAACTGGAATAAAAATCAACCAAGCCCATTTCTCATATCCTTCGCCAGTCCACGCTAATAATTCAGCGTAATCAAACTCATTATTTTTAAAGAATGGAATAGTTGTTACAGTCGATTTTTCTTCAATTAATGCTGGAACTATTACACTAGTTGTTGATTGCACTCTATAAATATCGCTATTACCAGTATCGGTTCTTACGGTAACATTTGGGCTAAAGTAAAGTACTGAACCTACAATTAAACCTAAACCTACTTGACCTATAACCTTAAAAATTCCTTTAAGTCCTTGTTTATCTTTTTTGAAAATCTTGATATAATCATCTACAAAACCAATTACTCCCATCCAAAGCGTGGTTACAATTAGCAATACGATATAAATGTTATGCAGTTTAGCAAACAACAAAACAGGCACAAGGGTAGCAAATATGATAATTAAACCTCCCATAGTTGGTGTACCAGCTTTTTCATTTTGACCAGCAAGTCCAAGCTCGCGAACAGTTTCACCAACTTGTTGATTTCTTAGGAAATTGATAATTCTCTTTCCGTAGATTGTTGATAAAAGCAACGAAAGCAAGAAAGCTAAAGCTGATCTAAAAGTAATGTACTGAAAAACTCCTGTACCTGGCACATCTAATGTTTTGTCTAAATATTCAAATAAATAGTATAGCATATATCTGGTTTTATTTGTTTAGTTGTGCTAAAATTTCCTTTACAATCTGCATATCATCAAAATCATGACGTACGCCATTTACTTCTTGATACGTTTCATGTCCTTTACCTGCTATTAAAATAATATCGTTGGGCTGTGCCAATTGACAAGCTGTTTTGATTGCTTGTTTTCTATCTGTAATTGCCAATGTTTTTTTATAATTTTGTGGTTCAACACCTTTTTCCATCTCAATAATTATAGTTTCAGGATCTTCATTTCTAGGATTATCAGATGTAAATATTGCTTTATCACTTAACTCTGATCCAATTTGTGCCATAATAGGGCGCTTGGCTTTATCTCTATTTCCACCACAACCTACAACTGTAATTAATTGCTCATTTTTAGTACGAATATCATTTATGGTTTTCAATACGTTTTCTAATGCATCTGGCGTATGTGCATAATCTACAATTGCTGTGATATTAGAATCTGATACAATAAATTGAAAACGCCCAGAAACACTTTCTAAATCTGACAATAAACGTAAAGCTTCAAGACTATCAATCCCTAACTCAATAGCCGTTCCGTAGATTGCTAATAAATTGTAAGCATTAAATGTTCCTATTAATTTTACCCAAACTTCATTATCATTAATTTTTAACAACAATCCTGATAATTGATTTTCTAAAATTTGCGCTTTATAATCAGCATACGATTTTAAAGCATAAGTACGTTTTGTAGCAATTGTATTTTGCAACATTACTGGCCCATTTTTATCATCGATATTTGATAATGCAAAGGCTGTTTTTGGCAATGAATCAAAAAATGATTTTTTCACATCTCTGTACTCCGCAAAAGTTGGATGATAATCCAAATGATCATGAGATAAGTTTGTAAAAATTCCACCTACAAAATGCAAGGCTTCAGTACGCTTTTGATGAATTCCGTGTGAACTTACTTCCATAAAACAATGCGTAACTCCAGCTTCAATCATTTCATTTAAATAATGATTGATTGTAATAGAATCTGGTGTTGTATGCGTTGCTTTATATTCTATTTCGTCGACAACTATTTTTACAGTAGATAATAAACCTACTTTAAATCCTGCTTTTTTAAATAATTGATACAACAATGAAGCAATCGTTGTTTTACCATTTGTTCCTGTAATACCAACTAATTTGATTTTCTCAGATGGATTGTCAAAGTAATTAGCTGCCATAAAAGCCAAAGCCGAATTAGTGTCTTTAACTTTAATGTAAGTAACTTCTTTTGATAAAACTTCTGGTAATGTATCGCAAATAACAGCAGTTGCCCCAAGTTCAATTGCTTTTTGAATATAATCATGACCATCTGAAAGTGTACCACGAATGGCAACAAAAACATCATTCACTTCTATTTTTCTAGAATCGAAATCTATTTTATGAATAGCAATATCCGTTGAACCCGTCACCGATTCAATAGCTACTTTGTATAATATGTCTTTTAATATATTCACGATAATTCTAATACTATAGTTGTGTTTTTAGCTATATTTTCTCCTGCCTGAAGCGATTGTTTTTTCACTTTTCCTATTCCAACAGCTTTCACTTTAAGCCCTAAATTTTCGAGTAAGGCAATTGCATCCATACCCGACATCCCTTTTACATCTGGGACAGATTGCTTTTTCTGTACCTGAGTATAGTAAGCGTTATAATTGTTTTCTTGTTTTGAAATCTTAGCATCCAATGTTTTTATTTCATTTGTTGATGGCGCATCTGTAAAAATCTTTTGAGCAATTCTTTTAAAAACTGGTCCCGCAACATCTGCTCCGTAATAATTATTTTTTGATGTATTTGGTTTATGAACGACTACAATACAAGAATATTTAGGATGATCTGCTGGAAAATATCCTACAAACGAAGAAGCATAATACAATCCTGACCTATCTTTATTCCCGTAATTTACTTGAGCCGTTCCTGTTTTTCCTGCCATAGAAAAATCTTTTGAATACAATTTAGCCCCTGTTCCTTTTTTTACCACATTTGCCAAAACTGCTTTTAGCTTATTGATTGTTTCTTGCGAACATATTTTAGGATTCAAAACCTCAACATCAAACTTTTTAATTGTTCTATTCCATTCTTTTATCTCAGAAACAAACTGAGGCTTAACCATTACTCCATTGTTTGCAACCGAATTATAATAAGTCAAAGTTTGTAATGGTGTTACCGAAACCCCATATCCAAATGCCATCCATGGCAATGAAACCCCTGACCAATGTTTGTCTCCAGGCTGTGGTATATAAGGTCTTCCTTCTCCTTGAAAATGCAATCCCAATGTTTTGTTTAATCCGTAACTATTAATGCGGTTAACAAATTTGGATGGGTTGTTTTTATAATTATCATACACCGCCTGAACCATTACTGTATTAGATGACAATTCAAAACCTCTAGCCAATGATATTTTACCATACCCACCTCTTTTTGAATCACGAACAACTCTTCCATAATAACGAACTTCACCATTATTACAATCGAAAACTGTACTGGTATCCGCTACCTTATCTTCTAGAATTGTCATTAAATCAACTAATTTAAAAGTTGATCCTGGCTCATGTGACTCGGCTATAGCATAATTTGTGGTTTCATAATAAGAGCCATCATCTGCTCTCCCTAAATTAGAAATAGCTTTAATGTGTCCTGTTTCCGTTTCCATTACAACCACACAACCATGATCTGCCTCATAATCTTCTAATTGTTTTAGCAATGCATGATGCGCAATATCTTGGATAAAAACATCTATAGTCGAAATTACATCATATCCATCTTGTGGGTCTACTTCATTTACATCTCGAATAGGTTTCCATTGGCCTTTTGCAATTTTTTGTTTTAGGATTTTACCATCTTTCCCATTCAAATAATTTCTAAACGCCCATTCGATTCCTTTCCCCGTTGACTCTCCATTAACACCACCTTTGTCATAACCGATAGTCCGTTCAGCAATTTTTCCGATAGGATGTTCTCTCACCGTTTCTTGCTCAATGATAATACCTCCTTTATAAGGTCCTAGTTTAAACAACGGAAACCCTTTTATTTTCATGTAATCTGTATAACTTAATTTACGAGCTATTAAGAAATACCTATTTTTATTGGCTCTTGCCTTTCTTAATTCATTTTGATAATAACCACTAGGTCTTCCCAAAAACTATTGACAGTGAATCTGCAAGTAATTTTACATTCTTTTCAAAAGCTTCTGTTTTAGGCGCTACAGCATCAAATCGAATTTCGTAATTAGGAATAGAGGTCGCCAAAAGACTTCCGTCTGCCGAATAAATATTCCCTTTATTTGCGGGAATAACAAAGTTTTTTACCGTACGCTGCTTAGCTAATTTTCGATAATAATCTCCTTCAACCCACTGAATATTAGTTAACTTTACGACAATACCAATTGCCATCAAGAAAATGAAGGCTGCTACCAGATAAACTCTGTAGGATATATTTTTGTCGTCTACTGCCATATGCGTTTAAAAAAGCTTTTTTCTTTTTCTTTCTTTACTTCAATTTTAATTGGAGGAACTGTCGACGGATAAATTTCTTTGGTAAGCATTTTTTCCGATACTGTCGACTCCATTTTTAATTTCATCAATTCCGATCTCCTGTCTACAAACTCTGATCGCAATTCCTTTACTTCATTATTCAATTTTGCAATTTCAAAAACCTTTTGTTCGTATCGTTGTGTATTAGCAATCATAATTATTGCCAGCAGAATTATAAAAACGATAAAACGCCAATTCTTCACAGCGTCATCATTAATAAGAAATCTTGCTTTTAATATATCAAATACTCCGTTTTTCATTATACCTTATTATAGTACTATATTTTTTCTGCAATTCTCAGCTTGGCACTTCTAGCCCTATTGTTTATTTTAATCTCTGCGTCATTAGGAACTATTAGCTTTCCGATGGTTTTAAATGGAACTGAAAAATTTCCATAAAAATCACGTTCTGGCTCTCCTTCAAACATTCCGTTTTTAATGAAACGTTTTACCAATCTATCTTCTAATGAATGGTATGAAATAACACTTAATCTTCCACCCGGGTTTAACACCTCCAATGATTGCTCGATAAATTCTTTTAATACATCCATTTCCTGATTTACCTCTATACGTATTGCCTGATAAATCTGAGCTAGTATTTTATTACGAACTCTTTCAGGTAAATATTTTGCCAAAACTTCTTTCAATTCATCAGTAGTCTTGATAATCTTATTTTCTCTAGCCTCTACAATTGTTCTCGCCAAAACAGGAGCATTTTTCAATTCTCCATAATCTAGAAAAACTCTTCTCAAATCTTGTTCATCGTATTCATTCACTACACGATATGCATTCAAATCATTTTTCTGACTCATTCGCATATCCAGTTCAGCGTCAAAACGGGTAGAAAAACCTCTTTCGGCAACATCAAACTGATGTGATGAAACACCTAAATCTGCCAAAATTCCATCTACACCTCTTACACCATGAAAACGCAAGAATCTTTTAATAAACCTAAAATTTTCATTTATAAATAAACTTCTCGTCTGGCAAAGCATTTGCCAAAGCATCTTCATCTTGATCAAAAGCAAATAATTTTCCGTTTGGCCCTAGCCTGCTTAAAATCTCTTTTGAATGTCCCCCACCACCAAACGTCACATCTACATAAATGCCGTCAGGCTTAATATTCAAGCCATCTACTGTTGGATGAAGCAAAACCGGATTATGAGATTTCCATTGTCGTCGTCATTTATATTTCCCATTACTTCTTCGGCTAAATCTGCAAAATCCATATCTTCGCCGCTAATTGATTTTTCGTATAACTCTTTATCCCATATTTCAACAATATTCACCGCAGATGAAAATACCACATCTTTCGAAATACCAGAAATGCCATCAGATCCTTCGGAACTAATAAACGCCCTAATGCATCAATCTCAACAATCTTAACTCCAGCGGTAAACCTTCTGATAAAATCATTATTTTTCTTTACAAAACGATTCAGTTTATTAATTTTCTGCATCATCAAATCCCATTCTTCCATCGGATATAACTCCAAACAAGTCTGAAACACGGAACGCTTCAAAACAAATCCGTTTTGAAGTGAGGTAGCCAACTGCTTTTTCAAGGGAGCAGGCATTAGCAGCCTCCCTTTAGCATCGACTTTACACTCATATGTTCCTACAATTGTGTTCAAAAAAAAGTATGGTTATGTTATACAGCAAAAATATAAAAAATATTACCACAATTTACCACTATATACCACTTTGTTGATAAGTTTAACCACTTTTACCCAAAAACTCTTAAATTATGCATAGTCAGATCATTAGCTATTTGAAAAATTAGCTGTAAGAATGATTCTACATAACAAAAAATGAAATAAGCATATTGAAAAATATCATCCTTTTTTTGGCAATTTTGATGAGAAAAAAGAAAAAAATTAAAACATCTAGCAACTGATTTTTAGCTATTTATTTCTTCGACTAAAATTATCTAGTTAAAAATTGTTTTCAAAAATCCATATTTATGTATTAAACCCTATATTTGTCCAAATTGAAATCGGTATTTAGTTAGATGGATAAACATTACAAAAAAGAAGGCAGATATAGCTATTATGAAGCTGGAGAAGGAACACCTATTGTTATATTACATGGCCTCATGGAAGGACTTAGTAACTTCGATGCCGTAGCCGAATATTTTTCAAATAGAGGGTACAAAATAGTAATCCCCGATTTACCGATATACACACAAAGCATCTTAAAAACTAACGTAAAAAGCTTTGC
Source organism: Flavobacterium sp. TC780 (assembly GCF_056783245.1). Taxonomy (NCBI): domain Bacteria; kingdom Pseudomonadati; phylum Bacteroidota; class Flavobacteriia; order Flavobacteriales; family Flavobacteriaceae; genus Flavobacterium; species Flavobacterium sp. TC780. The sequence goes on from NZ_JBXBAV010000043.1 coordinate 29,109, forward strand.
TAAATACGTTAAAGACTTTATCACATTCAAAGGATTTGATAAAGTCATTTTACTGGGAAATTCATTAGGTGGCCATATTGCACTATATCACACAAAATTATACCCAGAGAAAGTAACTGGACTTGTAATAACAGGTAGCTCAGGACTCTATGAAAGCGCAATGGGTGATAGTTATCCTAAAAGAGGAGATTACGAATACATAAGGAAAGCTGAAGATGTATTTTATAATCCAAAGATTGCAACTCCAGAGCTTATTGATGAAGTTTATGCTTCTGTAAATGATCGCATAAAATTAATAAAGACACTTACCATTGCAAAAAGCGCTATTCGTCATAACATGGCAAAAGATTTACCAAAAATGCAAGTTGAGACTTGTATAATCTGGGGTAAAAACGATAAAGTAACTCCACCGGACGTAGCCGAAGAGTTTAACAAATTACTTCCCAACTCTTCTTTATATTGGATTGACAAATGTGGACATGCTGCCATGATGGAACATCCAGAAGAGTTTAATAAAATTCTTGAAGAATGGTTGAAAAAAACCAATTTATAATAAACACTTTCGAATTTGAGGAGGTTTTAGAAATAGTATAGATATGAAAATAAATACCGCCAAATTTATAATCAGTAATTCAGATGTTAGCAAATGTCCTAAGGACTTCTTGCCTGAATATGCTTTTATAGGAAGATCAAACGTAGGAAAGTCTTCTTTGATCAACATGTTGACCAATAATAAAAACTTAGCAAAAACTTCTGGTCGCCCAGGAAAAACACAATTGATAAATCATTTCTTGATTAACAATAATTGGTTTCTTGTAGATTTACCTGGATATGGATATGCTAAAGTTTCTAAAAAAACAAAATCTGTTTTCCAACAGTTCATCACCGATTATTTTGAAACTCGCGAACAATTAGTTTGTGCTTTTGTATTAATCGATATTCGCCATGAAGCTCAAACCATCGACATTGAATTTATGTCGTATATAGGTGAAAGTGAAATTCCATTTTGTATCATTTTTACCAAAGCTGATAAAATCAGTAAAACAAAAGTTGATTCTCACATTGCTGCTTACAAAAAGAAAATGTTTGCCAATAACTGGGCCGAAATGCCACATTATTTTGTAACATCTGCAACAGAATCTACTGGTAAAGATGACGTTTTAAACTATATCGACGAAGTAAACCAAGAGGTGTTTAAAAATAATAATCAGTTTTAAATATTCTTTTCAGAAATAAAAAAAATCCCAAAATTAAAAAATTTTGGGATTTTTCATTTGTTTCAATTACGACTTTTTCAATTCAAGTTTTTCAGCAAAATAATCACAGAAATCTTTCATAGTATCCGACATTTTCTCATCATCTGTAGCACGCTTAAACGTATCAGCCATCGCTACTAAAGTTTGATGAAAGAAAATTTTCATTTCATCTACTGGCATATCTTTCGTCCATAAATCAATACGCATCGTTTCCTGCACTTTACTGTCCCAAATAGAAAGCATAATTGCTTTTGCATCTTGAGCTTCGACTCCTCCATCTTTTGCAGACCATTTTAGTTTTTCTGGTACTCGATTTTCGTCTAACTCTATAAGGAATTTAATTTCTGAGGTTTGTTTATTATCTGACATTACTTCTTAGGTTTATATTTTGATTTTTCAAAAATTTCTTTTGCGTTGGTTTTTAACAATTCTTCTATTGACACATCGTTATTCTTCATATACGAACGTACAATTTGCCATCCAATCCAGGTTCCAACGCGTCCTGGTGATTCGTTATCTATTTCAAGGTAAAACTTAGAAAATGGTGCTGTATTTATAAATCGTGATGTAAGTTTTGCATCATCACTATACAACATCTCTTTTTCTATAAAATAGCGCCACATATAGCCTTCATTTTCCTCACACCATTTAATTTGTTCTAGTGTATATCCTATTTTATCCGCATCAGTATAATCAGGCAAAAGCAAATCTTTTAAATACAATTGCTTTCCATAATACACCATTTTGCTTATTAAATTCTTATCTGTAATTGGCGAAATTTTCTTTAATGAGAAACTAGAAACTACATCTGGCATAATTTGCTTCTCTTCAAAATTTTCCTTTATATAATTCGGAAATTGATAAAACTTATGTTCTTTTCCTAAATACAATTCAAGCGCAACTATAACCAAGCTATCTGCATAAATCGCCTTATTGTTATAATCCATTTCAGAAATTATAGTGATTACTTTTGGCATTTTTGTTTTAGGAAAATAATACTCTATATGCTGAAACAAACTATTGAATTCTTTACGAACTGGCTCAAAGTCCCCATACTTCTTTTGGACTTCAGTATACAACTCTCTCCAGAGTGGGTTTTGCATTTTTTCTAACCATACCGAGTCATCATTACCTGCTGGAAAGAAAAAAGGATATTCTTTTTTTATTTTGGCTAAATCTTTGGGCTGGGTCTCAAAAAACACTTTATCAAAACGCTCCACTTTAATATCTACTGGAATTTCTTCTACTGCTTTTTCAATTTTACTCTTTTTATCACATGACAAAAAAAAGACACATAGAGCGATAGCAAACCGATATATTTTCATTTTATTTTAATTAAGTTTGTGTTGCAAATTCTATTAAGTAATGACTACTTAAATATAATTGTGCAAATATACATTCCTGTATTTTAAAACTTAAACTATTATGGCTAAAAAAAGCACTATTCAAACAGAAAAAGTAAATACCTACATTGTAGAGTGGTTAAAAGATTATGCCACCAATGCTAAAGTGAATGGTTTTATTATAGGAATTTCTGGTGGTGTCGACTCTGCTGTAACCTCAACATTATGTGCCCAAACTGGATTAAAAGTTTTATGTGTAGAAATGCCTATACATCAAGCTCCAAATCAAGTTTCCAGAGGAAGAGAACACATTGATCAATTAAAAAAACGCTTCCCGAATGTTTCCAATATAGAAACCGACTTAACAAGTACATTTGAAGCTTTTAAAGCAGCAACTCCAGATGACGCCGATATTGCTAAAGTTAATTTATCATTAGCCAACACTCGCGCTCGTTTACGCATGACTAGCCTATACTATCTAGCAGGTATTCATGGTTTATTAGTTGCTGGAACAGGAAACAAAGTTGAAGATTTTGGAGTAGGTTTTTACACAAAATATGGAGATGGTGGCGTAGATTTGAGTCCAATTGCCGATTTAATGAAATCTGATGTGTATGCATTAGGGGTATTTCTTAAAATTCCAGACTCAATTTTAACAGCTGCACCTACTGATGGCTTATTTGGAGATAACAGAACAGATGAAGACCAATTGGGTGCTAGTTATGATGAATTAGAATGGGCCATGCTAGCCGATGAACTAGGAAAATCAGCTATTGACTTCACAGGACGAGAAAAAATTGTTTTCGAAATATACAAAAAATTAAACACAGCCAACCAGCACAAAATGAACCCAATACCTGTTTGTTCTTTACCTAAAAAGTTAAAATAATCATTTTTATGTTGATTTACAATAAATTACAGAATTTATTTATTAATTTTACAATTCCAAAAAAAAATGAACAATTCTTAAAAAGGTAAAACTATGATTAAAGTATGTTTAGCAGACAACCACCCTGTGACGCACTTTGGCGTTAAGTCGTATTTTAAAGACCATGATGACATTTCAATCGTTGCAAATGTAGGTAACTTTACGATGGTAAAAGACATTCTTCAAACTAAAGACATTGATATTCTTATTTTAGATTTAGAATTAGAAGGTCTTGCAAGTATTTTTGAAGTGAAGTCTATTCTTAAAAATTTCCCTAAAACTAAAATCATCATCTTCAGTAATCTTTCTGAACAAATGTATGCTCCAAATGCTATAAAAGCTGGTGTTTCAGGATACATCCACAAAACAGAAAAACTAGAAACTCTGGGGATTTCGATTATCAAAGTACATGAAGGGAAAATTATCATCAATGAAACCGTACGTAAAAATATGGCATTGATTGCAAAACAAAGCAAAAGTGAACGTTTATACCGAAAACTATCAAACAGAGAAATTGAGGTATTACGCTACTTAAGCGATGGTAAGAAAAACAATGAGATTTCTAAAATTCTAAATCTTAACGAAAAAACAATTAGTACTTACAAACTAAGATTACTAACTAAATTAAACGTTACCAATTTAGTAGACTTGGTTAATAAAGCCAAAACATTAGAAATTATTTAAGTATGGTAACGGGACATTACTCTCCCTAATTTTCTCGAAAACGAATTAATTAATTTTGAGTAATCTATAACCATCATCAAAAGCTCCATATTATCTTCCTTAGGATTTGATACTATGGAGCTTTTTAATTCTTCAATTATCTTATCTACCAAGAACCAACGCATAGACATAATTGTCTCAGTTACATATTGACTTATTGATTCTGATTTACCTTTAGAAAAAATATTTTGTCCTTCCCAGTCATGAAGTGCAACTTTTTCATCTTCCATCAAAATATCCGTTACTTCCTGAGCAAATTCAGGCTGCAAACGCATTAAATATTGCTCCAAACTAAATTTTTCATTCTGATGATAGAACGTAATTAAACCTGTAAAAATATCACGAAAAAGACTATTAGAAAGCTCTACCTCATCTTCCTGCAAACTCAAATAAATTCGCTGAAAAACTTTGTACTCTTTCTTTTCAGTAACCGTTTCTATTTCACCTTCTCCATTATTTCTCAAAAAAACATCTTCAAACACTTCTGTCTTATCTCCATAAAGCAATAAAATTTCAATTACTTTACGTTCTAAATTATACAAAATATCAATTTTTTCAGCTTGTTGCTGTTCTGGATATCCTGGCTCTCCTGATAATCCTCAGGCGGTCCGTTTCTTGGATCTTCTGGATCTCCCCCTGAATACCCTGTGGTTTTTGGTTTTTGGTTTCTATAAACTTCAAAAGGCTTGTGTTCCTGCTTTTGTTTTTTATTAACCTCTGCAATATCTTTTTGAATCAGCTGCGCCAAAGTACTCACAAGCACCTGCTCTGAAATATCCATAATTCGCGCACATTCCTGAACATAAACCTCACGCTGAATCCTATCTGGAATTTTAGAAATACTCGTAACCATATCCCGAATCAAATCGGCTTTCTTTATAGGGTCATTCTTAGCCTCATTCATTAATAAAGAAGCCTTAAACTGAATAAAATCCTTAGCATTCTCTTCTAAGTATTTAACTAAATCTTCATACGAAGTTTTTCTAGCAAAACTGTCTGGATCATCACCATCAGGAAAAGTACACACTACTTTACATTCATCCCTTCTTCAAGAATCAAATCGATTCCTCGAATAGAAGCTCGTAATCCCGCAGCATCTCCATCAAAAAGTACAGTGATATTTTTGTCAACCTGTTTACCAATCGAATTTGATCAGGTGTTAATGCCGTTCCCGAAGAAGCAACTACATTTTCTATTCCCGCTTGATTAAATTGAATCACATCAGTATATCCTTCTACCAAAAAACAGTTATCTTGTTTTGCAATAGATTGCTTAGCTTGAAAAATACCATACAATACTTTACTCTTATGGTAAAGATCACTCTCGGGGGAGTTTAAATATTTTGCTGCTTTTTTATCATTAGTAAGTATTCGACCTCCAAAACCCAAAACACGTCCCGACATACTTTGTATCGGAAACATAACCCTTCCTTTAAATCTATCAAATGGGCGATCATCTTTTGGAATTGTCAATCCGGTGCTTTGCAAAAACTCTAATTTATACCCTTGCCCAAGTGCTTCTTTGGTAAAAGCATCCCAAGTTTCAGGGGAATATCCCAGTTCGAATTTTTTTATTGTTTCGTTTGTAAAGCCTCTTTCTTTAAAATAAGAATATCCTATTGCCTGACCTTCATCTGTATTTAAAAGCACATTATGGAAATACTTTTTTGCAAATTCCGAAACCAAATACATACTTTCGCGAACATCCGTTATAGCTTTTTCTGCTTCCGTTTGTTCTGTTTCTTCAATCTCAATATTATATTTTTTAGCCAAATACCGAATAGCCTCTGGATATGTAAATTGCGAGTCTCCATCAGGAATTTAACTGAATTCCCTCCTTTTCCAGTACTAAAATCTTTCCAAATTCCTTTTACTGGCGATACCATAAACGACGGAGATCGCTCATCTGAGAATGGACTCAACCCTTTAAAGTTACTCCCTGCTCGTTTTAAGTTAACAAAATCGCCAATTACCTCCTCTACTCGAGCAGTTTCAAAAACAGTATCAATGGTATTTTGTGAAATCAAAACGTATTTATTTTTTTAAGATTGAAGCCTGTAAAATTACACAAATCAAACTTCATATTTTAATTATATGAAACAAAAAAAGCACTCCTTTCGAAGTGCTTCATTACTAAAAAACTAACTCAATTTATTAATTTAAATCAAAACGCAATCCTAATGAAACATTGTTTTGTTTAATTTCATTATCAGCAAATAAAGAATTCAAGTCATATTTTAAATATAAACTAACATCTTTATATCCCATATATGTACTCAGTCCATAAATAAAATTATTTACGTTATAATCTCCTTTAGATATTACTTTTTCCTTTATATCGTCTTGATCATATTTTAAAATCTGTTTTGATTTAACATTGATTCCCGCGTAACCCCCAATTCCAAAACGGAAACTTTTATGTGTTCTAAAATAGGTTTTTCCATTCTCCGTTTTACTTCCTGAAAAATCAAATTCTAAGTGTAGCGGCACCACTAAATAAACATTTCTAAAACGAGACTCATCTAAATTTACCGGATTAACTTCTAAAATAGTTTCCTTTCCATCTACCACAAAATTACGATTCTCAGTAGGTCGAAGATTATTATACATTACTGTACAAATCCATATTTAGCATGCAATAAATTATGATCTTTCAAGATTCTTGAATTAAATGTAAAACCCCGATTCGTAAAAATGCGATCCCATAAATTTATAATCTGAATCTTTTAAACTGCCATCTGTTACCAAATTATTTAATCCGGCTGCAAACACAAATTGCGATGTAGTTCTTTTTTCTCTGCAAATCGAATCTTTCTCTTTTCCACCTCATTAAATTTAAAACTAATCTTGTACGTTTTTGTAGAATCTTTTTCCTTTATTTTTCCATCTACTTTTTGTTGTACTAAATCATTTGATAATCGATTTTGGGCAACTGTAACCTTTTGTTCGATTTGTGTAATTGCTCTTGCTTCTGCTAATTGCTTTTTCTTTTTATCAGCCTCTTCTTTTGTAATTTTTCCTTCTAAAATTGCACATCACAACTTCAACTTCTTCTTTTAGAGCTGCTTTTTCTTCCTTAGTTACTTTCTCTATATTATTAGCAATTAGTTTCGCTCTGGATTCGAATGTTTCCTGACCTATCATTTTACTAACGAATAAAAATAGGGTGAATATTAAATAAATGGTAAAATTTCTCATGGTGATTTTTTTTAAGATTGATTGATGATGATTTTTAATTTAAATGGTTTTAATTCATCCGAAACTTATTCTTCTAGATTTCTGTTTGCTAAAGCTACTTTTACAGTTTGGTAATTTTTATTAACTTTATTAATTACTTTTTCTCTAAATGAAAGTTCTAACTCCCCATCGACTTGTGAGAGCAGATCGTCAGCATTTATCTTTACTTTGTTTTTCTGCTGAACTCCTCTATCCATTGCTAATGTTTTTTCTGCTGAAATTAACAATTGATCTACTGTTGCATTTTTTGAATTATCAGCGATTACTGTTTGATTTATTTTCGATTCTGTTTTTTGATTGTTTTTCCAATTTTCTTTATTGGCTTCTTTGATGATTGAATGCTCCGCTACTTGATTTTGATTTGTCTTATTATAATTTAATTTTTGATGCTTTTCTTCAGAAACTTTCTCTGTTTCTTGTACAACTATTGCATCTGTATTTAAAGGTTTTGAAATTATTTTGTCGTGATTACTTTTAATTGTCGTTATAGAATCTTTTGGTTGCTCCTCTTTAGTAACTACAGTGTTGTTTAAATCATTATTAGAGATCTCTTTTTGACTCAAATAAACCGTAGTTATCAATAAAAAACCTATAAAACCTGCCGCAACATACATCCAAGTATATTTTCGCTTTGGTTTAGCTTCTTCAGCAACATTCAACATTGCATCCAATCGATCCCAAGCTTTATCACTAGGATTAATCTCTCTTGCATTTAGTTTTTCACGAAACTCTTTTCTAATTTATTCGGTTCCATTTTCTTGATTTTTTAAAGTAATTATTTGCTTTTGCAACATTTTGCGAGCATGTGATAATTGCGATTTTGACGTTCCTTCATTAATCCCCAACATTGTTGCAATTTCATTGTGCTTATATCCTTCGATTGCATAAAGATTAAAAACCATCTTATAACCATCTGGCAAGGCATCTATTAAAAACTGAATTTGATCTGTTGATAATTGGCTTTCGATTCCATTAAAACTCTCTTCAGTATAATTCTCATCTTCAATAAATTTCACTTTTTTTTGAACTCGCAGATATGAGATACATTCATTTACCATTATCCTTCGAATCCATCCTTCAAAACTTCCTTTATTTTCAAATCTTTTAAGATTCGTGAAAACTTTCATGAATGAGGTAATCATTACATCTTCGGCTAGCTGAATGTCTTTAATATACTGTCGACAAACACTTAACATTTTTGAAGAGAACTTACTGTATATCTGCTGTTGCGCCTGTCGATTATTATCGATAGCCAACTGAATGATTTCAGCTTCTTCTTGATGCAATTGGATTACTTTCATAAAAACTCAGTAGAAAATTTCAAAAAAATGATTCGGTAAAATTAATTCAAATAATAGCATTATAAATCGGCAGCTTAAAATCAAACTGACTTCTATTAGCATAGACGCTTTACAATTAAAAAAGGTTGCATGGAATTTAAAAATTTTAATAAATTAAAATTAAAAAAAGAAAACAAAACAACAAAAACACTGTATTACAAGTGTTTAAAAAATATTTCCCCGTAAAATTATTTATTATTTTTTTCTTTCAATAACATAGTTCACCATCAAAGTCAAGGCTGCTTTGAAATCTGAATCTGAATAATTATTAAGCAAAGCGAGTGCTTCTTGCTGAAATTCTACCATTTTATTTTCTGCGTAAGCCAAACCATTATTATCTTTCACAAAAGCAATAACTTCTTTTACTCGCTTTTTGTCTTTATTATGGTTTTTGATAGAATTTATAAGCCAGCTTTTTTCTTTAGAAGTACAATTGTTCAGAACATGAATTAAAGGCAAAGTCATTTTTTGTTCTTTAATATCTATTCCTGTAGGTTTACCAATAGCTTCTTCACTATAATCGAATAAGTCATCTTTTATCTGAAAAGCCATTCCTATAAGTTCACCAAATTTACGCATGTTCTCTACTTGAACTTCATCTTCAATAACCGATTTTGCACCAAGTGCGCAACAAGCGGCAATAAGTGTTGCTGTCTTTTTTCGGATGATTTCGTAATAAACATCTTCAGTAATATCAAGTCTTCTTGCTTTTTCTATTTGAAGTAATTCGCCTTCGCTCATTTCGCGAACAGCGACAGAGATTATTTTAAGTAAATCAAAATCACCATTATCGATAGAAAGCAACAATCCTTTTGAGAGTAAATAATCTCCAACTAGAACGGCAATTTTATTTTTCCATAGTGCATTAATTGAGAAAAAACCTCGTCGACGATTACTATCATCAACAACATCATCATGAACTAAAGTCGCGGTATGAATTAATTCTATAACCGAAGCTCCACGATAGGTACGTTCGTTCACAATTCCTTCTGACACCATTTTTGCTGTCAAGAAAACAAACATAGGTCGCATTTGTTTTCCTTTTCTGTTTACAATATAGTAGGTAATTCTGTTGAGCAGAGCCACCTTTGAAGTCATCGATTCATGGAACTTTTTTTCAAAAAGTTCCATCTCGTTAAAGATGGGCTGTTTTATTTGAGAAGTAATATTCATTTCGATTCCAAATATACTATTTTAAATAAAAAAACGTTGTGTATTTTATAGAAGTATATCAACATTTCGAACTTTTTATACACTATTCATATCCAAGTGAGCCTAATTTGCTTGAAAGTTCATTATTTGCTCATGTCTAAATGTACCGTTACTCTTTTATTTCCCCCATCTTCATAAAATAGCATTAATTTAAAATCTACATTATAATACAATCTCTATTCTAACTAAATTAAATAGTTAGAAATTATACATTTGAAGAAATACATTAAAAAAAACATCAACTCTTTTATCAAAAGAAAAAGCATTAAAAACAAGTACTAATCCTGTTTTTAATGCTTTTTTTATTTTATGCTTAATTTTTTTAAACTTCTGCTTCTTTATTGGCTAATTGTCCGCAAGCAGCATCAATATCTTTTCCTCTGCTTCGACGCACTTTTACCACAACTCCAATATTCTCAAGTGCTTTTATATACGCATTAATTGATTCCTCTGAAGCTTGCTGAAACTCTCCATCATCAATTGGATTATATTCAATTAAATTAACTTTACAAGGCACGTATTTACAAAACTTGACCAATGCATCCACTGATGCTTTATCATCATTAATTCCTTTCCAAACTACATACTCGTATGAAACTTTACACTTGGTCTTTCGGTACCAATACTCTAATGACTCACGTAAATCAGCTAAAGGGAAATTTTTACTAAAAGGCATAATTCGGGAACGAATTTCATCGATTGCCGAATGTAATGAAACTGCTAATTTGAATTTAACATCATCATCAGCCATTTTTTTAATCATCTTAGGGATTCCTGATGTCGACACCATAATGCGTTTTGGCGACATTCCTAAACCTTCAGTAGACGTAATCATATCAATAGCCTTCATAACATTGTTATAATTCATAAGTGGTTCTCCCATACCCATAAAAACAATATTCGACAGCGGGTGATTATAATACAAACGACTTTCTTTATCTATAGCAATTACCTGATCATAAATTTCAGCTGGCTCTAGATTACGCATTCTTTTTAATCTTGCTGTAGCACAAAAATTACAATCCAAGCTACATCCTACCTGACTAGATACACAAGCTGTAGTTCTTGTTTGAGTAGGAATCAAAACTGACTCTACAACCAATCCATCGTGTAATCGAACGGCATTCTTTACAGTACCATCGCTACTACGTTGCATTGTATCGACTTTAATATGATTTATAACAAAATTATCCTCAAGCATAGAACGTGTTGCTTTCGCAACATTGGTCATATCGTCAAAACTATGTGCTCCCTTGCTCCATAACCATTCGTAAACTTGATTCCCACGAAATGCTTTGTCATTATTTGTAACAAAAAATTCGCGTAATTCCTCTTTTGATAAGGCTCGTATATCTTTTTCTCCATTTGCATGCTGCAAATTTAATCACTTTTGTTGTTTTTTAATGTTTTTTAGATGCATTCTTGCTAAAATGCTCAATTTCATAAAAATATTTTCATAAAAATTTCAATCGTTATATACTACGCAAAAGCCTATAAACACTCACTTTTTGTCATTTCAGTTGAAAAATATTTTTTAGCTGAAAATCTTAACTGAAATTTTAGCTATATAAAAATCCGATAGTTCTTACGATTAAAAAACAACAAACTAACAAACAGTACTATACAAAACATTATTTTGTTACCGATTCCATCTTATTTTAATAAGCTACCCCACTCACTATTAATTTACCACTTTCTTAAAGTTTTAACAATGATTATTATCATGCTTTTTACTATGCGTGCATAGTAAATTTGATGAAAAGAAATTAAGAATTGCTTGTGAAGTCAATGTATACTATAGCTTCCATACAAAGTCTAATTAATGATTAACGAATAAATTAATAAAAATGAAAACAATTAAATCTATTTTTCTAACAGTAGCTTGCTTAGCAATGACAACATACATGAGTGCACAAAAAAACTATACTGTAGATGCAAAATCAACTTTTTCAGTGGCAGGAACATCTACTATGCATGATTGGGAAATGAAATCAAATTCTGGAACTGGTACAGGAAATTTAACTATTACTGATACTAAACTAATAGACATTCACAACCTAACCATTACTCTTTTGGCAGAAAGCATAAAAAGTCACAAAACAAGTATGGATAAGGTAGCTTACGAAACTTTAAATACCAAAACTCACAAAAACATTAAATACGTTTTAAAATCTGCCGAAAAAGTAAATGAAACGACTTGGAACTTAACAGGAACATACACAATAGCAGGAGTTAGCAAAGATTTTAAAACTCAGGTAAAAACTACTGTTAACAATGGAGTTGTAATCCTTCAAGGATCTAATAAAATAACGTTTTCTGATTTCGGAATGACTCCTCCAAAAGCATTACTTGGAACCATCAAAACAGGAAAAGACCTTACATTAAATTTCAATATCATTTTAAAATAAATACCACATGAAAAAAATCTATCTCATAGCTACAGTTTTATTAGGAATGGCTACAGCAACGGCCCAAGTTGGATTTGGGCAGATTCAGAATCAAATTTCACGAGACAAAAACGGAATAAATCAATTTGACGTAAAAAAAGATACAGTTCAATACAAAGGACTAAGTATAGATATAGGAGCGGCATTTGCATTACAATTCCAAGGGGTAAATTCTTTCAACGGACAAGAAAATCTGCCTGCTCCAATTTCTGGCTACAGATTAAATAATCTTGAAAACAATTTTAACCTACCCACTGCTAACTTTACAATTGGCGCACAATTATTTGATGGGGTACGTGTAAATCTAGACGTTTATCTTGCTTCTAGACACCATCATGAGACTTGGGTAAAAGGAGGATATTTACAAATTGACAAATTAGATTTCATTAAGAAAGATTTCTTAGCAGATTTCATGAAATATACTACTATTAAAATTGGTCAAATGGAGAACAACTACGGTGATGCTCATTTTAGAAGATCTGACAATGGTAATGCACTAATGAATCCTTTTATCGGGAATAATATTATGGATGCCTTTATTACAGAAATGGGTGCCGAACTTTACTATAACCGAAGCGGTTTTGTAGGTATGATTGGAGTTACAAACTCTAAACTAGACCAAGATGTTAAAGAAGTAAAACAAGCTAGTCCTACGCATAATACAACTGTTAGCCCTACTATCTTGGTAAAAATTGGTTTCGATAAACAACTTGATCCAGATTTAAGAATAAGATTAACAGGATCTTTATACCACACTGCAAATTCAAGTGGAAACTTATATGCATCTGATAGAGCAGGAAGCCGTTTTTATGGTGTAATGAGTCACAGTGATTATACTGGTGCCAATGGAGCTCCCGTTGCAGACAACTTTGACCCAACTACTAATAAAGACACTGGACGTTTTAATCCTGGATACGGAAACTGGGCAACATCATACATGATTAACCCGTTTGTAAAATATAAAGGATTTGAGTTCTTTGGTACTTTAGAATTTACTTCTGGTGGAGATGCAAAAGGTGTTGAAACTTCACGTTCAGTAAACCAATATGCAGGAGATATAGTATACCGATTTGGCGCAAACGAAAACCTTTTTGTTGGAGCAAAATACAACTTAGTTGATGGTAAATTAAGAAACTCTGATGCAGAAGCTGTTAACATAACAAGATTTGAAACTAGTGCTGGTTGGTTTATGACTAAAAACATTTTAGCAAAAGTTGGTTATGTAGATCAACACTACAAAAATTACAGTCAATTTAATGCTGCTGGAAATCCAAATGATTTATACAAAGGAAAATTTAACGGTGTAATGTTTGAAGCTGTTATTACTTTCTAACTTACTCAATGAAAAATTTACTTACAATTGGATTGTTGGGTTTAGCATTATTCCTTTGTTTAGGAAGTGCTAAGCCCACTTTTTTCCCTGACGATTCAATTTTAATTATTAATAAAATTGAAATTAAGATTAGCGGAAAATCAACTGTTGGCGATTATAACTGTGGTAACTCATTAATCAAAAAAGACAGTATCTTTTTAAATTTAAATAAAAAAAATAGTATTTCAGCAGAAATTCCAATGTCTAAATTTGATTGTAGAAACAAAATAATGACCAAGGATTTACAAGCTACAGTAAAAACAAAAATATACCCCAGTAGCTATGTAACCTTATCTGAAATTAAACCTTGTGGCAAAAACTACAAATGCAATCTTACTTTTTTAATAACAGATAAAACGCTTAAATACAAAGACTTTATATTAAATACCACTGGTAATAAAATCCAAGGAACCTTCAATTTGAATTTTTCTGATATTGGTCTTGAACCTCCTGTAAAGATGGCTGGACTGATAAAAGTAAAAGATCAAATAACAATAGACTTTAGTTTATATAAAAACTAATTACACAGCTTAAAAAAAACTTTTCATACAATAATCTAAAATTTTAAAGTTTGGTACAAGAATTGTATTTACACTCAAAAGAAAGATAGTCCTACAAAAAAATGTAATGTCTCATTTTTTTATGTAAATTGTTCTTTCTTAAAACCATACACTTAACATTATATCAACCAAAAAAATTATTTAATTATGAAAAAACAAATTTTAAGCTTAGCAGTTATCGCTTTATTAGCATTCGCAGTACAATCTTGTGAAAAGAAAGAGCCAAAACCTACAGAAGAAGAATTAACTCTTGGAAACAAGGTAGACTCATTAACTACTGATATTAATGAAGTAAAAGACACTGCAGTGGTTAAAGTAGAAGAAGCTGCTAAAGATGTAAAAGATGCTACTAAAAAAGCTGCTGAAGATGTAAAAAATGCAACAGAAAAAGGAGCTAAAAAAGTAGAAGAAGCTGCGAAAGCTGCAAAAGACGGAACTGTGAAAACAGCAAAAGAAGTTAACGATGCTTTAAAAAAATAATTTTCATTTCAGATAAAAACTAAAACCATCCGCATGTGGATGGTTTTTTTATGCGAAAAAGTATAGTAGATATTTTTGTATTTTTGCTTTTCAAATTCATAGATTATACAACATGCATTTTATATCACAAGACTTAGAAGACTACATAGAACAGCATTCAGAAAAAGAACCTGAATTACTAGCTCGCTTAAACAAAGAAACCTACCAAAAAATACTATTGCCACGCATGTTAAGCGGGCATTTTCAAGGACGTGTTTTAAGTATGTTATCCAAATTAATCCGACCAGTAAACATTCTTGAAATTGGCACTTATACCGGTTATGCTGCCTTGTGTTTATGTGAAGGAATGCAAGAAAATGGACAATTACATACAATTGATATTAAAGAAGAATTAATCGACTTTCAACGAAAGTATTTTGATCAATCGCCATGGGGAAAGCAAATTTTTCAACACCTGGGTGAAGCCACAGCTATCATCCCTACGATTGATGTGAAATTTGATTTAGTTTTTATTGATGCTGATAAAGAAAACTACCTTAATTATTACGAAATGATTGTTCCAAAAATGAATAAAGGCGGTATCATTTTATCTGACAATGTTTTATGGAGTGGCAAGGTCTTAGAGCCATTACATCCAAATGATATTAGCACAAAAATCCTTTTAGAGTACAACCTGCTTTTAAAAAATGATCCAAGAGTAGAAACTGTTTTATTACCTATACGCGATGGTCTAACTGTAAGCCGAGTATTATAATTTTTGAGCCTGCATAAATAGAATTAAAAATGGAGTATATCAATGAAATAAACTCGGAAGGTTTTGCAATTATTGATAATGTTTATGATGAAAACGAAATTAAAAAATTGATTTCGATAATTGAAAACGTTACTGAGAACAAAAAGGATAAAACAACCTTTAGGAAATCTGAAGATTTATTTGCTATAAGACAATTTCATAAAGAAATTCCGCAAGCATTAGACTCAATTTTTAATCAGAACTTAAAGGATATTATCAAATCTAACTTTGGGGAGAATTATTTTATAACTAAATCAATCTATTTGACAAACCCGAAAAATCAAATTGGTTTGTTGCGTATCATCAAGACTTAACAATCTCGGTAGATAAAAAAATAGATGTAGAAAGTTTTGAAAACTGGACTACTAAACAAGATCAGTTTGCTGTGCAACCTCCGAAAGATATTCTTGAGAAAAATTTCACGATAAGGATTCATATAGACAAAACGACTAAGGATAATGGTGCTTTAAAAGTAATTAATAATTCACATTCTAAAGGAATTTATAGAGTCGAGAATATGGACTTTAAAAATGAAAAAGAAACAATTTGTGAAGTCGAAAAAGGGGGAATAATGATTATGAAACCATTACTTTTTCATGCTTCTAATAAGACTACAAATAACGAAGAAGAAGAGTTATTCATATTGAATTCAGCAACATTGAGCTTCCGAATGGATTAGATTGGAGCGAAAGAACCAATATTAATTAAAAAGCACATAAATAATTCTGAGCACCTCTTAGCCCAGATGGAAACGGAGAATTTCTTTCCCTGACTTCTTTAGTCAGGAAAAGATAAAGTGTACAGCTGGAAAATGCTCCAAAATTTAAACCGGAAAATACTTTACTTTTGCTTTCTGGTATATCTTATAGATTAAAAATCCCATTATTATTCCTACTGAATATCCACAAAGGATATCTAATGGATAATGCAAGCCTAAATAAATACGGCTGTAAGCAAAAATTAATGGCCATAAGAGATAAAAATCCAAAATATTTAAAGTGCTTGTTAAGTGCTAAATATAAAAAGGTTGCTGCCGCCATCGAATTGGCTGCATGTCCTGAGAAAAAGCTGAATGATTGTCGAGATTGTACAATTCGAATAAACGATTTGATATCAGGATTGTTGCAAGGCTTTAAACGTTGTACGCTATATTTAACTGCATTGGTTAATTGATCAGTACAAGCTATTAGAATTGCTATAAACAAGAGCAAAAACAAGGTTTGTTTTGTCCCTATTTTTTTATAGATAAGATAAAGTAATAGTAAAAAAAAGTGGAGCCCAATTCAATTGATTGGTAATTACCAACCAAAGTTTATCGTAAGATTCTGAACCTAATCCGTTAAGGAATACAAATAGATTTACATCGAATTCTTGTAATTTTTCAAGCATTATAACTGACGTTTTATAGGTCCTGTAATGGAGTCAATATCTTCTTTTGTTTTTTCAAATTGCGTGGTAGCATCTCCTAATAAATTAGTTTTAGCCTTCTCTATTTCAGAATTAATGTTACCTGTCATATCATCCAGGTGCTGCCTCCCTAACAACAGGAGAGGTGCTGCCTCCCTAACAACAGGAGCATGTATTAACCTT
>NZ_JBXBAV010000044.1:0-13343 GCF_056783245.1 Flavobacterium sp. TC780
ATTCCTTTTTTTAGATTTTCAAAGTCATTTTTCGTTAAAAGCACATCTTCAAAATTCCATCTACTACCTTTAAAATTAAAAATGACTTTATCTTTTTCATTGCTTAATAAAACTGCAAATAAAATTTCTTCATCATCAGCATCTTTGCTTTCTTCTATTTTTAAATCTTTTTTTCTTAATAATGTAAGTTCTCCTTTCCATTCAGTTCCTTTATCAATATACATTGTGTAATCAGTTTTTGATATAGGATTTCTAATTGCGTTAAAATCACTAATAGCAATAAAGGTTTTACCATTTATTGATTCTTTCTTTTTTTCAAAATATGGTGATAAAATAAATTGTGGATTTGATGAGGATTCAATTACATAAATAGTTTCATTGTTTGAATTATCTTTTAGTTCAAATAGTATATCTGCAAAAAAATCTTTCCCAAAATTGCTTTTGACTTCGTTATATATTTCTGATCCTTCAAATGAAGGATTAATATTAGCTATAGTGAAATATTTATTACCAATTTGTGACCAATTTAGAATTTCAATTTTGTCAGTTTTCTTAAAAAATAGTATATCGTTTTTACGGTAATTGTCTGAATATGTTGGGTAATATATTTTTAAACTATTATATCTCTTGTAGTATTCATTTATGTCACATTGTTTTTCGTCAAATGGATTTTTCCCACTACCGCTTTCGAGTATTTTTGTGATTTTTGCTCGATAATATTCTGAATGTTCAATAAAATTTTCGGTTGGATTGTATGGAGGAAAGTTTACCTTTTTTTCAACTTCTATTTTTTTTTCAATTTTTCCGATTTCTATTTGTGAAAAGGTTGATATTGTAAATAGAGATGCAACAATTACAATTAATAGTTTTTTATTCATTTTTAAGTTATTTATGTTTTCCTAAAATTGGTTTTAAATGCTTGGCTAAATCATTTTCTAAAACTTCCATTAGATTTATCATTTCAGGTTCAAACTCAAAAACAGTTAATTTTAAATTCAAATTAAGCTCTTTTGTCCAATAAAACAGTTGTAATCCTTGAGTTCTATTCACTTTATAATATCCTAAATGTTGAATAAGTCTTCCCCAAAAATGGCGCTTAACTTTTCCTACGTAAAGTATTTTGCTTTCAATTATTTTACTTTTGATAGCAGGAATTGATTTCGAATTTTCGCTAATTGAATATTGTTTTATTTTATCAATTATTTCAGATGTTAAGTTCTCTGAAGTTATTTCAAAGTAATACAAACAAGGTCCAACTAATTCTTTTAGCTCAGTAAACATTTTTTCATATTTATCTGAATTAGTAATGTCAATATGATTATAATCTTCTAAATCGCAACAATTAATATTAAATTCTTTTGTTCTTTTCACTCCGTTTTTAGATACGTTTTGCAAAGGAATAACAGCATTTCTGCTAATTTCTTTAATCGTGTTTTCCATATAAATTTTGTTTTCTTTCTGCGTTTTTTTGGCGAGCTTGCCACTAACTTGTATATATGCCTGACGATATCCGACTTATCTACCCTAAATTGGAGCGCTATGTCTGACAATTGGCAGTGTTTATCTGTTCTCAAAAATAGGATTTTTATTTCATAAATTATCAAACGAGTTTCTTATTTTTTGAATACTTTTCGTACTTAAATGAATATAAATCTGAATAGTTTTCTACTACCTAAAAAAGTCTTCTATGTAACGCGAGTCAGTTTCACTTTCTGATCATAAAACAAGAACGAAACAAACATACCTTGATTCAACTGAGGTTTTAATTCTTTATTTATTCGAATTCATCCCAGAGTAGGACAAAAGCGGATATAATATCTGACAAAAGAATGTTTTATGAGATTTTTTTTTATCTTTGAAATTCACTATTTTTAATCCAAATGGCTTTATCTTTGAGTCTTTGGAAAATTGATATTCATTATGGAACAGAAAATACATCAGGGAAGAAACGTAAAACGTTTCAGAGAAATGCTTAACATAAAACAGGAAGCTTTAGCTTTTGATTTGGGAGAAGAATGGAACCAGAAGAAAATTTCTATGCTGGAGCAGAAAGATGTAATTGAAGATAGTCTGTTGAAACAAATCTCAGCTGTATTAAGAGTTCCAGTTGAAGCTTTTCAAAATTTTGATGAAGAACAAGCAATAAATATTATTTCGAATACTTTTGCATGAACATGCCTTAAGTAATTCATTTAATTATGGAACAACTTCAATTTTAATCCAATTGAAAAATTGGTTTCACTTCACGAAGAAAAAATTGAATTGTACGAGCGTATGTTGAAAGAGAAAGATGAAATGATGGTGAGACTAGAAAAATTAATCAATAAATAATTATTTATAAAGATATATTAATTCAAAAAAGAGACTTTCAAGTCTCTTTTTTGTTTTGGGATCTAAAATAAAATAAGGAAAAGTATAAAAACAAATAAGTCATAAAAATGATTTTAATCGAAATCTCTTTTACTTTTGCCAAATGTTAGAAATTCTTTACCAAGACGAATATATTATAGCCATTAATAAACCAAGCGGCTTGTTGGTTCACAAATCATTTTATGCACGCGATGCAAAAGTATATGCTATTCAGGAATTGAGAAACCAAATAGGAGGGCAGCACGTTTATCCTATTCATCGGTTAGACCGAAAAACATCTGGTGTTTTGTTATTTGCGTTGGATAAAGAAGTCTTGAAAACTATGAATGATCGTTTTGCCACACGCGAAGTCGGAAAAAAATATTTAGCCATTTTGCGTGGTTGGTCACCCGAAGAACTAACGATTGATTATGATTTAATCAATGATGATGATGTTAAACAAAATGCAATAACATACTTTCATCGTTTGCAAAATACTGAAATTGAGTTAGAATTTAATAATAAACCAACGTCACGATATTGTTTGGTAGAAGCGATTCCTGAAACTGGTCGTATGCATCAATTGCGAAAACATTTCAAACATATTTTTCATCCCATTTTAGGTAGTCGACCACATGGTTGTAACAAACAAAATAAATTGTGGTTGGAGAATTATGATCTGAAAGGAATGATGCTTCATGCACATCAGTTAATTTTTAATCATCCCATACATAATAAACAACTAATCCTGAATGCAAAGATTAATGAAGAATTCAGCAGAGTAGGGAATATTCTTAATTTAGATTTGAGTAAGTATGAATAGAATAATAATTCTCAAAAAAAAACAGGTTAGTTATTTCGATGCTTCCCGATACTAAGACAAAGCTTCAGAGAAATCTGGAGCTTTTTTGCTTATATTGTTTTTCTATCTACAACACTTAAAAAGTCAGGAGATTTTTGATAGGCTTACGACTTAGATAAACAGCAAAGAATTTGTAAATCTAAGATATTTGGAGCTTTTCACAAACGCATTTTGGAGAGCGGAGGAATTTAATAATAACGTACATTTTAAATTATTTTTCTTTTGTTGTAATGCAAATTTTATCCTAATTTTATCACAAAGTAACAAGGGCTCTTAAAAATAGATTTGTTGCTTTTTTTATTATAAAGTATTAAAATATAATGACTTATATGCATGAAAAAAACAGCTTTTATCATGTATAGAACTGCATTTATAATCGAATAACCTATATCAATATATTTATGAGCAATAAAAAACTGATGTCAATTTTTACAATCGTATTGTTGTTTTTTTTCTCCTGTAAAATTCAGGCACAAAGTCTTAGTCAAAGCAGGAAGGATAGTTTATCGCAGTACAATAAAATGCTTTCAGAAAAGCAGATGCATCAGGATCTTAAAGTACTCCTTGCCATACATGAAAAAGCAAATTCCGGCTTATTCCAATACCGCTCTAAAAAGCAAATAGACAGCATTTACAACGCTACCATTAAAAGTATCAAAAAGCCGATGAGTATTATAGCGTTTTATAAAATAATGCTCCAGCTGTCAGATTATGAAGGAAGTGTACATAATTATACCATTCCAGATTTGGAGTTAATAAATTTTCTGAATCGCCAAAAATCATTTTTTCCTTATCCTCTTATTTATATTAACGGGCAAATTATTTTTGATGGTCAATCATCGGATATACCACCTGGTTCAAGGATAAAAAGTATAAATGGGGTGAATGATGTGCAATTGATGCGGTCTTTTTATAAATATTATACAGCAGATGGTCATAATATTACCGAAAAATTATCTGCCAGCGTAGATAAATCGTTTGGGATAAACTATCTTTTGGAATATGGTCTTTGTGATGAATTCATTATAGAATACAATTCACCCAAATCTGAATCTCTCGAAAAAAAGGTACTTCCCGCAGTAACGCTGAAGCAAAGAGAAACAAACATTAAAAATAGATTTAGTGCTCCTGTTACTGAATTGATAGATTACAAAAAGCAGGCTCCTTATAGCTTTCGGATGCTTAATCCGGCTATAGGTTTGTTAAATCTAAGATGGTTTGGCATGGCATACGGATCGAATGATCCTAAGTTTGAAACCTATGTCCAATTTTTGGATAGCGTTTTTAAAGAATTGGATAAAAATAAAGTTCCTAATCTGATAATTGATGTTAGAAATAATCCTGGAGGCAGCGACCCCAACTTTGAACAGCCTGTAATGTACCTTACAGATAAACCATTCAAAGAAAATGTAAAGGCGAATATAATCTTTGATCCCAACTTTTTGCCTTACGAAAAATATTTCTGGGGTGTTTCAACAGCACAACGAATGGATAGTCTTTCCTTAAAAAGGGGAAAAGAGTATCTAAAAGATGTATATCCGGTTTTTAAAAACAATATAAGTCTGCAAAACCAAAAATACAATCCGGTTTATCATCCTAAATTACCTATATTTAAAGGTAATATTTATCTTTTGATTAATGAAAATGTGGCATCAGCAGCTTCACATTTTGCTTCTTTGGTAAAAGCATATGTTCAAAATGTTACCATAGTTGGTGTAGAGACTGTTGGAGGTTACTATCTTCACAACGGACATTCACCACTGGTTTATGAGCTTCCCAATTCAAAGATAAAAACACAATTTTCAATTGTAAATCTGGTACAAGATGCACCAAAAAAGGACAATCAGCCAGAAGGTCATGGTATTATGCCAGACCATGAAGTTTGGCCATCTTTAGATGATTTTTTCCAACATAAGGATACACAAATGGAATTTACTCTTAAACTTATTAAAATAGAGTAAATTCGATTTTTTATATTTCCTAGACTAAGAAAAAGCTTCAGTTTCTAAAGCAGTATTGAAAGCAGGAATAATAAATCTATCTTTCTTAAATTTGTTTGAATAATTATAATGTTTAATTTCTAATTTCTAACAAAAAGTGGATTTTCAGAATAATGAATTTTTAAAAATAGAATCATTAAAATCAAAAAACATAACTTTTATAGCAAAGGCTATAGGAGTATTTCTTTTTGTGAGTACAATTTTAGGAATTATCATTTCAGAGATAGTTATCATCGAATCTGACAAATTTTCTGTTGAATTTAAAATTTTATCAGTAGTGCTATCGGCAATACTTTTATTTTTTTTAATATATTTCATAGCAGTGAACATAATTACTGTGAGAAAAAATAAAATTAACAAAGTAATAGTTGATCATAATGGTTTACATCATTATAAGGATGAAACAATTATTGAATCTCTAACTTTTAAGTCTTTATGCGCAAATCCTGATCTGAAAAATTATGATGTAGTTTTATCAGTGGGGGAAGATGTAGGTTTTGATATTTGTATTTATTATTTTGATAACTCCAGCAAAAGTATAATTTATAAAGCTATTGTATTTAATACTCCGTTTTCTATTCGCAATGCAAAAGAATTACAAAGACATTTTATAAAGGGTGTTTTAAAGTTCCGATCTGATTTGAAAGTTTCACCAAAGGTTTTAGATTTATTAAATTTAAAGAGATTTATAAAATTCGAAATTGTCACGCTCTGAAACTTTATATTTAGCTTAATTTTGTTTGAATTAAACAATCTCTATAATACACAACCCCAGATTCTCATAATCTTTGTAAAGCTTACCATATGAAAATGTACATTATCGTAAAAGACAATATTCCAGATAAACTGGCTCCAGTAATTGCGGCACACGCTTCATTGGCTTGTTACAAGAAATTTCAAGAAAATGATAATATGATAAAATGGATAAATGGAATATTTAAAAAAGTCGTTTGCTTAGCGAATGAAATTGAATTTGATAAACTTAAAAATAAAACTGATTTTGTTGTAATTACAGAATCTTCACTTGACAATAAAGAAGTTGCTTTGGCTTTTTGCCCAAGAGAGGAGTACCCAAAAATGTTTAAGTTTCTAAAAATGTCGACACCCCAAAACATCTAAAAATGGAAAATCAGGTTTATAATTGGTTTGTTAAGAATGGAAATATTCAGATTAAAAAAAAGGGAGATTGTATTTCACTACAATTAAACTATGAAAAAGGAGAGTATTGCTTACTCACACATTCTGATGCTTATGAAATTATTGATCTGTTAACTGAAATTTCAAAAGAAATATGGGAAAATCCTAATTATCAAAGACAACCATATACCCATCAGCTCTTCAAGCATAATGGTGACGAATATTATTGGGAAATTGTAGCATCACAAATTTTAATAAAATACAATGAAACAGAAGATGCTATTGAAATTAAATATAAAGGAAATAGTAGCATGGATTTAGAAATAAACCATGTTATAGAGATAATACAAATTATAGAACAATTAAGTAGATAGAAAATATTTGCCGAATAAGATTTTTCTGTATTTTAAACCAAACAATACAGGTTACTTAACCTTAAATTACAGTTGCTTATTCAAACAAAACTCGTTAGAATCGGCTCCCTGTTACCTTTATTAAATCTAGTGTTGCAGTAGCCTGTTCTTCTTCAATATGTTAGGGGAAATGAAGTTATTTATCATTAACTTAACATTGCTGCCTAGATAATTTAACATTACATTTTCTTAATAACTGAGTTTGTATTCGTAAATGTTTTTATAGATTTGTGGTGTTTTATTTAACAGTTTTTGCTTCGTCACCTTTTAGATATGATAGCCAATTATTCTTTTATTTAGTCATTTATACATTAAC
Source organism: Flavobacterium sp. TC780 (assembly GCF_056783245.1). NCBI lineage: Bacteria > Pseudomonadati > Bacteroidota > Flavobacteriia > Flavobacteriales > Flavobacteriaceae > Flavobacterium > Flavobacterium sp. TC780. The sequence continues at coordinate 7,078 of NZ_JBXBAV010000044.1, forward strand.
CATCATGAAGCCCTTTTTACTTTATAGTTGATATAAAAGACATTGAATTACTTATGAAGAATCTACTTCAACAACATCTTAATTTTGATATTTAAAAAAACGCAACACCAACTTCTTATTTAAACACACATTAAAAATTTTCCTCCAAATTAAATTATAACACTAACTAAATCCAATGCTTAAAAAAAACAAATCCCAAATTTTAATTTTTACCCTTTTAAATTTATTTTTTTCCATTAGTTCCTTTTCTCAAAAAAACGTTTATGCCGGAATTGAAATCGGACGTAGAACAATAAAAGTTACCGTCTTAGAGGTAAATAACATAAAGAAAGCCGATTATAAAATTGTCCACTATGTAAATGAAGAAGGGCTTAATTTTGCCAAAAATATTACTGCTTATGGCGGCTGCCCGAAGATATTAATAAAGCTAGTAGCATCGTTTTTAATCATTTGTCACAAATTAAAGAGTAAAATACAATATCAATGAAGGAAATATTGTCTAGTAGTCTTCTGTTTTTGCATCTGCTGTAACCTTGATGTTTTAAAAAACAAAATTGCTACTCTAACTAACAAAAATCTAGATGTTATTAATATCAACGAAGAAACCAGAATGTTGGTTAAAGGAGCTATTCCTCTGTTGATTATCCTAATGCTATCTTACTTGATATTGGTGCTGTAAATACAAAAGGTGGCTACATCGATGAGCTTTCAGATAATAAATTAGAGTTTATGCCTTTGGAGCTTGATTTTGGTACAATGACGCTTACTGATGCAGTAAAAAGAACAGTAGCAAATCAAAAAGAAGCTAGTAACATGACTGTATATCAGGAAAAATCTTTTGATTATAATCCTGTACTGCGTAAGAAGGTAAAAGAAATGCTTGATTCAAATCCTCTTTTGCAAAAGAAAGAAAAGATCTACTTATCTGGTGGAGCTGTTTGGGCCTTTACAACGCTATATTTTAATGAAAACACTAAAGATCATTATATTCCTTTTAATCTAGAAGATATTATGAATTATGATGCTGTATTAAAGAACAACTTCAATAAGTATACAATTTTTCTAAAACAGATAAAGAAGCAGCTAGAGTTTTAAATATATACCATCAAAAATATCTAATTTCTGCCAATAACATATTATTGACTCTTGTAGAAGTATTCCAAACTCAGACAAAAGAAAATATACTTTGTTAAAGAAGGGCCAATTATTTGGTTAATCTCATATATTGCTGATCGTTCTAAAAAAATAAATACTAATTTTTAAAGTATATCTCTTTCACTATTCTTGCAAAGTTTATTTGTTTTTTGCAATTATAAAGAACAGACATTACACAAAAGCTTCAGAGAAATCTGGAGCTTTTGTGCTTTATGCTTTTTTCTAATTATTTTTAAAAATTATCAATTAGATAAAATAGTATAATTAAAAGTGAATATACTATAGGGCTCAATTCGGGATTGCTTGTAGGTTTGCGGAAAAAAATAAAATAATTCTGCAACTAAACTTAAAATGAAATATCTAAAAGTAAAGAATTGGGCTCTAATGAGTATTGTTGTTTTTTGTATGCAACTAAATGCGCAAAAACTAGATAACTTGGTGCTAACGCCTCCTATGGGCTGGAATAGCTGGAATACATTTCATGCTGATATAGATGAAAAAATGGTGATGGAAACTGCAGATATGCTGGTTTCATCAGGAATGAAAGATGCTGGTTATATTTATTTAGTTCTCGATGATGGATGGATGGCAATGGAAAGAGACAATCAAGGTAATTTGGTGCCTGATCCTAAAAAGTTTCCTCATGGTATAAAAGCTGTTGCCGATTATGTGCACTCTAAAGGGTTAAAATTTGGAATGTACAATTGTGCAGGAACTTTAACATGTCAAAAATACCCTGGAACACGTGGATATGAATATCAAGATGCCAGAAATTATGCCGCCTGGGATGTTGATTTTCTGAAATATGATTGGTGCTATACTACAGGTATTAATGCGAAAGAAGCGTATACAACTATGAGTGATGCTATAAAGAAAACAGGAAGACCTATTGTATTTAGTATATGTGAATGGGGAGTAAACAAGCCTTGGGAGTGGGGTGAAGGAGTGGGGCAATTATGGCGTACAACAGAAGACATTTATCAAATTTTTGATTCGGTGCATGATGAAGGAACTTGGAATTCTCTCAGTGTGATGCATATTGCAGATTTACAATCGAATCTTAGAAAATATTCAGGTCCCGGACATTGGAATGATCCTGATATGCTTGAAGTAGGTAACGGTATGACTTACAATGAAGACAAAGCTCATTTTTCTCTTTGGAGCATGATGGCAGCTCCACTAATTGCAGGAAATGATATCCGAAAGATGTCTAAGCAAACGTTAGAAATCCTTACGAATAGAGGGGTAATTGATATTGATCAGGACCCATTAGGGATACAAGGATTTCGATATCTTGATAAGGATGGACTGCAGGTTTGGTGTAAACCGCTTAAAAATGGAGATTGGGCAATTTGCTTTATAAATCGCAAAACTGAATCGAAGTCAATTAGTTTTGATTGGAGTAAGGAAAATATTGTGGATGCAATTTTTAATCACACTTTGAACAATAAAGACACATATAATTTATTTGACCTTTGGCTTAAAAAACAAACTGGTACAACTGCTAAAATACTCAAAGAAACCATTGCCCCTCATGGTGTATTGATGTATCGATTGAGCAAGGTATAATTTCTTTTAAATTAAATAAGACAATCCTAAATCCTACTCCAATTAATGAATTCAGCATTTATAAAAAAACAAATAGTAATTAGTCTGCTGTGCTTTATTTCTGGCAAAGCCTTTTCACAAGAAAACAATCGCTGGAAAATAAATAACGAAAGGGATATCTCATGGGATATCACTAATATACCACATGACGATCATATCGAAATGAGCGGGAAAGAAAATTTCATGTGTAATACGATATGGAGTTGCTGCTGATAGTTCTTTTCATACTACGCGAAGCTTAGTCTGGCCGATGCTGAGAACAATTCCGAATAATACGCATGCCAGTCTTACCCGCAGATTTGCACAAGATTATCTAAAATTAGTTACCGTTAATAATAAGCCTATTGAGAATGAAAAAGTAATTTCGATTAGCCTTAATGGAACTGTATTCGTTAAAAGTAAAGTAGGGAAGATACTTGAGTTAACGAGGACGTATTTTCCAACAACTGCATTGGCAGGTTATTGCGAAATATATACTATCAAAAATAGTTCACAGAAAGAAGTTTCTGTAGAAATACCACAATCAAATGTAATATATAAGCGGATCCAATTAAAGGAATTGAAGGTAGTTATACTATTCAAACTAAAGTTTTAAATGAAGGCTATTATAATTTAAAATCTAATGATATAATTAGTTTTTCTGTTTTTTATTTTGCTGGTAAAGCAAATGAATTAGTACCCGAAGTGGATGTAAATAGTGAAAAAATAAAGCGCCTTGAATTGGTTCAGGAACTTGCTAATAAGTTGGTATTAGAAACACCTGATACAATATTGAATACAGAATTCGCTTTTGCAAAACTAAGGGCAGCCGAAAGTATTTTTGAAACCAAAGGAGGACCAATGCACGGACCTGGTGGCGAAGCTTATTATGCCGCAATTTGGGCAAATGATGAAGCTGAATATATTGGGCCCTTTTTTCCATTTTTAGGTTATGATTATGGCAACAAAGCTTCTTTAAATGCATACCTCCATTTTGCACGATTTATTAATAAAGAATATAAGTCAATACCAAGTTCTATTATTGCTGAAGGTACTGATATTTGGGATGGCGCTGGTGATCGGGGAGATGCAGCTATGATTGCTTACGGAGCTGGACGTTATGCTCTCGCAAAAGGGAGTAGTGCAGAGGCCAAACAATTATGGCCATTGATACAATGGTGTCTTGAATATTGTAATTTAAAGCTAAATCCAGAAGGAGTTGTTACGTCTGATTCAGATGAATTAGAAGGTCGTTTTCCTGCAGGAAAAGCCAACTTGAATACTTCATCATTGTATTATGATGCATTGAATTCAGCTATTTATTTAGGAGAAACTTTAGGAAAGAATAAAAAACAATTAGCAGTCTATAAAGAACAAGCTAAAAAATTAAAGCTGGCTATTGAAAGCTATTTTGGTTCTAAAATTGAAGGATTTGAAACCTATAAATATTATAAAGAAAATGATGTTTCTGCGTGCTTGGATCTGCACTCCACTTACAATGGGGATTTATAATAGAAAAGAAGGAACCATTGCCGCTTTGTTTTCTCCAGAATTATGGACACAAGATGGTCTCGCCAGTCTTTCTGGAGATAAAACATTCTGGGACAGATCTACTCTTTATGCTTTAAGAGGGGTATTAGCTGCTGGAGAAACAGAAAAAGCGATTGATTTTTTACATTACTATTCAACACGTCGTTTATTGGGGGATCATGTTCCGTACCCAGTAGAAGCTTATCCAGAAGGGAATCAGCGTCATCTTTCTGCAGAAAGTGGTTTGTATTGCAGAGTTTTTACCGAAGGTTTGTTTGGTATTCGTCCAACAGGCATAAATAGTTTTGATTTAACGCCTCGACTTCCGTTGTCATGGCCAGTAATGAGTTTACGACACATTAATGCATTTGGTCAAGACTTTGATATTGTTGTTAAAAGAGAAAGTAAAAAATTAAAAGTAACAGTTTCTAGTAAGAATAAAATATGGCTAGATAAATTTATTAATGATGGAGACACCATTAAAGTAACGTTTGATAAATGATTGTAATATTAATAAATTTCATGCATGATTGAAAAAATGTTAAAAAGCACTTCTTTGTCTGTTACAGTAGATTTGGAATCAGAAAATAGAAGATAAAACCAAGTTCTCAACTGAACTATAATCCTTAGCCAATTTATTATAAGTAGATAATATTGATATCTTTGTCAATGTTCGTTATGATATTTTTTATCAAACGAAACTAAATAGTATTATCTAAGAGAAACGAATGGCGCATATTTTTACAATTACTTTTTCTTTTTTGTTTATGAGTGCTTTTTCTCAAAACACTAATAAAATATTCACTTCAGATATTGACAAGTTTGGATTGCTTATGATAGCATTCAGCAAACAAAAGATTTTTCAAAAAAATTGAATTTCATTAATAGAATTTACATTGAGAATGAGACAAAAGGTTTGAATACTTTTATGAAAGCAAGAAATTTTAATTGATTTACAAGCAAACAAAGAATATGAATTTATAATTACAAATCAAAAGAAGGCTATCCTTTAATCAATGATGAATACTTGGTAAAGTTTAAAACGGAGTAAGGAAATTTTTGATTAAGAGAGAGACTAAAATATAATGTAACTGCTAAATTGAGAATTTGAATTCTATTGCAGAGTCTAAACTGTTAGCAATGCTAAGACAACTATAAGACAGTAAACAAATTCGATAAAAACATAATGAAATGATAGAACATATTTTCTTTTATTTAGGGCTTTCATTTATTACAATCCACGAAATGGACGCAATACGATGTAGAGAATGGAGAATTTTCCCTGGGCTTTCTTTACTGAGTGACAAATTAGGATATATAGTATTTGTTTTAGTGCATATTCCATTATTCTTTTTTATTTATTGGGAGCTAACACATAGTCAGGACATAAAAGTATTTATTAAAGGTTTCAACATCTTTACGATTATACATTTAGGACTTCATGTTTTATTTTTAAAACATAATAACAATGAACTTAAAGATTGGATTTCTTGGACAATCCTAATCGGAGCAGGTTTATGTGGACTAATTGATTTGATAATATAACTTAATAAATCTGAACCGAAATTTAACTTGAAGTCAATACCTGTTTTATTCTACCTTATAGATTTAAAGAAAATTTTTAATTGCTGCCATTTAACTAGAATTATGCAGTTATTAAAAAATATATCCTAAAACTGATACCAAGATTAGTTACTCAATCCGATTCTATATGCTTTAAGAGTAAGTTCTTTGTGTCGTTTGAAAAACTTATTGATATGACTTTCATCAGCAAATCCAAATTCATCGGCTATTTCATGCACCCTTTTATCGCTGAAACGCAATGGATGTTCTATTAGTCGAATGCGATAAGAAGAGATATATTCCTGTATCGATTCGTTGCATTGCTTTCGGAAGTAGCTTTCCAAGATAGGTGGGTGATAAACCAAATTTTTCAGCAATTATAGAGGTGCTGCCTCCCTAACAACAGGAGCATGTATTAACCTTAGCAATAC
>NZ_JBXBAV010000045.1:0-19973 GCF_056783245.1 Flavobacterium sp. TC780
AAGGTTAATACATGCTCCTGTTGTTAGGGAGGCAGCACCTAGTCATAAACGGCAAATGTTTTATACTGCGAAAAATCAACTGATCGATCGTAATCATTTGTAACTTTTACAGTTGGACCACAACTGTAAATTAAACCCAATACTATAATTGGGAGTATAAATAAGGCTTTTCTTCTTGTGTAGTTTTATTTAATTTTTAAAGTGATTATTAAAAAATTAGTAAGCTATTAAACTCTTAAATAAATGATCAAACTGACAGATGGAAGGGAAGAGGATTCTTGCTTAAAATACTTGTTTTATAGGTATAAATATTCACAGCTATTTGTGGTATTTTGATTAAAGATAAATTATTTTATCTAATTAGTAAGAATAAAACCGAATAAATATTCACCATAACAAACTAAATTATAGCTAATTATCCTAAAAATGAAAGCACAAAAAAAGCCCCATAAAATGAATTTTACGGGCTTTTGATATTTACAACGATACTTTATTTTATTTCTTTCCTAACAAAAGAAGTTCAGTTATAACAACTTCGGTTATAAAGCGTTTTTCACCATTTTTATCATCATAGCTTCGATGAGTTCATCCTCGATTCCAATTTCTCCCTTAACGACATATTTTTCAATAATTTCAGCAGTTTCCCAAGCAATAAGACGATGCCATTCTGTTTGTTCTACCTTTTCTCCTTTGTCATTGGTATACCTTTCATTTGTAGCAATTACTAAATTGGCTAATTTTTTACCTCCATCAAGGTTTTTAATTTCTGGATCGTTTCCTACGTTTCCTACTAACTGTACTTTGTTTCTTAATGTACTCATGGCATATACTATTTAAATGTTTATATAGTGAAATCACTTTGAAATCAACAAGGCAAAGATGCGACATACCCTTATCGTTAATCGGTTGGTAACTGTTTACTTTCGACTGTAACTACTTGTAAACGTTTGTAAATGGGAATAATTCATTATATTTGAGGAAAATCTCACATTATGCAGGCAAAAATCAATAAAGTTGAGATTACCGAAATTTAGAATTTGAAGATTATAAACAGCTAAAGAAGTTATGGTCAGTCTTATCCTGCAATGGCCGACTCTTACTGGAGAGTGGAACATATTGAAGATTCTTTGGAAATTTTGCCTGAAGGCCAATTGGTTATTCTTGTAGATGGAAAAGTTGTGGGATATTGCATTATCACTCATTGTAGATGAAAAGCTAGTTGATAAAAAACATAATTATCTTCAAATTGTAGGTGACTATTCGTTTTCGACCCACAATAAAAATGGAGAAATTTTATATGGTATTGATGTCTTTATTCATCCTAATTACCGCGGATTGCGTTTAGGAAGACGTTTATACGATGCCAGAAAAGAATTATGCGAGCAACTGAACCTGAAAGCGATAGATTTCTGGCAGAATACCTAATTATGCACAACATGCTAAGAAATTATCTCCAAAAAATTATATCGATCAGGTAAAACATAAAGAATTACACGATCCCGTACTTTCATTTCAGTTAAGTAATGATTTTCACGTTATCCGAATTAGTCAAAAATTATCTGGAAGGCGATGAAGCTTCAATGGAATTTGCTGTTTTACTAGAATGGAATAATGTTTATTATGATGAAAGTCCTAAGTTAATAAATCTAGACAAAAGCATTATCCGACTTGGATTGATACAATGGCAAATGCGCCAATTGAATAATATAGAAGCTCTTTTTGAGCAATCGGAATTTTTTATAGATGTGGTTTCAGGTTACGGAAGTGACTTTGCTTTATTCCCTGAACTTTTTATCGCGCCGCTTATGGCCGATTACAACCATTTGTCTGAAGCTGAAGCAATACGAGAATTAGCAAGCGCTGGGATCCTATTCTCAAACGTTTCCAAGAATTTGCTATTTCCTACAATATCAATATTATTACTGGTAGTATGCCTTATATGGAAAACGGTAATTTATACAATGTTGGCTTTTGTGTAAACGTGACGGAACATCCGAGATGTATAGTAAAATTCACATAACCCCCAACGAAGTACAACATTGGGGAATGAAAGGCGGCTCTGAAATTAAAACCTTTGATACTGATTGTGGTAAAATAGGGATCTTGATTTGCTATGATGTTGAAATTCCTGAGGTTTCAGAATCATGTCTGATGAAGGTATGAATATTTTATTTGTTCCTTTTTTAACTGACACTCAAAATGCCTATATCAGGGTAAAACACTGCGCACAAGCCCGTGCTATCGAAAACGAATGTTATGTTGCTATTGCTGGTTGTGTTGGTAATTTGCCTAAGGTGAACAACATGGATATTCAATATGCTCAGGCTGCCGTTTTTACGCCTTCGGATTTTGCATTTCCTAGCAACGGAATAAAAGCCGAAGCAACACCCAACACAAGAAATGACCCTGATTGTAGATGTAGATTTAGATTTACTAAAAGACATTCATGAGCATGGCAGCGTTCGAATTATGAAAGACCGCCGACATGATTTATATGAAGTTAAAGAACTAAATCCATAAGGAAAGGATAAATGAAATAGAGAAACATGAAACCTCATTAGCCCTGATAGAGCCGGTATCCTCGTAACGCAGTAGAGAGATAAAGGCGAAAGCAGGAACGATGTTAACAAAATAAAACTATTTATTCGCTCAAAGCAACAAAACAAATCCAGCCGAATTAGTAGTCTGGAATAAGAAAATGCATGAGAAAATGCTTGGAATGCTCTGAAAAAATCGTAGGTCGAGAGGATAAGAAATTCTGCTCCGACAATTGTCGTAATGCGTATAACAACAAGATAAACAAGGACAGTACCAACTTTATGCGTAACGTAAACAACAAATTACAAAAAAAATTACCGCATATTAACGGAACTAAATACCGAAGGAAAATCAAAAACGACAAGAAGTAAAATGCTCACTAAAGGATTTGATTTCGATTTTTTTACTAATATTCTGGAAACTAAAACCGGAAACACCTACTATTTTTTATACGACCAAGGATATCGTTCTTTGGAGAATGATTATTTTATGCTTGTCAAGAAAGAACTTTAGCCCCAAATACCACATGAAAAAAAACATCCATTCCGTCTTATCTATTCTAGTCATTATTGCTGTACTAGCTTTTATTTATCTTACTCTCAAACCTCAATGGGTTTCTAAAAGAGAAGAAGCACTTGCCGAGTTTTCAACCGACAGGGCTTTATCTCATGTAAAAGAAATTGCCCAAAAACCCCATTATGTTGGTTCGCCAAATCATGAAATAGTTGCACAGTATATTGAATCGGAATTAAAAGAATTGGGACTTGAAACTTCTCTTCAAGAAGGTTTCAGCGATCAGCGACTGGGGGAATCTGGTTAAATCTAAAAACATCATGGCTCGCATTAAAGGGTCCAATAACACCAAAGCTTTACTATTACTCTCACACTATGATAGCGCCCCTCATTCAGCTTCTCATGGCGCAAGTGATGATGCATCGGGAGTAGCAACTATTTTAGAAGGTGTTCGTGCTTTTTTATACAGCAAGGAGAAACACAAAAATGACATTATAATCCTTTTTACTGACGCAGAAGAATTAGGTTTAAATGGCGCTGCTCTTTTTGTAACGCAACATCAATGGGCAAAAGACGTAGGCTTGGTAATAAACTTTGAAGCTCGTGGTACTTCTGGACCTAGTTATATGCTAATGGAAACCAATACTGGAAATGCTGGACTAGTTAAAGAATTTGCTGAAGCAAAAACTACTTACCCAGTATCAAATTCTCTCATGTACAGCATTTACAAAATGCTGCCAAATGACACAGATTTAACCGTTTTTAGAGAACAAGGCGACATCCAAGGATTTAATTTTGCTTTTATTGATGATCATTTTAATTATCATACTCAACAAGACGATCTCGCCCATTTAAATGAAACTAGCCTAACACATCAAGGCAGTTACTTAATGCCTTTGTTGAAGTATTTCTCGAATACGAACTTAAATCAAGCTCCAACTACCGAAGATTTTGTTTATTTTACTATACCTTTTACTTTTATAAACTATCCTTTTGCATGGGTTTTACCTATGACAATTATTGCATTAGGCCTTTTTGTGGTATTAATTTTTATTGGAAAAGCTAAAAGAATTATCACTTTCAGCGAAATATTCAGAGGCTTTGTTCCTTTTCTGAGTGCAATTGCTATTGCAGGTCTTGTAACTTTTTTAGGCTGGAAAATCATTTTACAAATTTATCCTCAGTACAATGACTTACTAAATGGCTTTACTTATAATGGTCATGTTTACATTGCTGCTTTTGTACTATTAACAATAGGTATTTGCTTTGCATTTTACAATCGTTTCTCTGAAGCAAAAGTTACAATGAATCATTTTGTCGCTCCATTATTCTTATGGATTATCATTAATGCAATAATAGCATACACTTTAAAAGGTGCAGGATTTCTAATCATTCCTGTTTATTTTGGATTGTTCTTATTTGCAATTTATGTGATTACACAAAAAATGAATTTATTCATTTGCCTTTTATTTAGCATTCCTGCTTTACTAATTATTGCTCCATTTATTCATATGTTTCCAATTGGCTTAGGATTAAAGGTTCTTTTTGGAAGCGCTATACTAACTGTTCTAACCTTTGGATTATTACTTCCTGTTTTTGGTTCTTTCTTAAAAAAGGGAATTTGGGCACTGGTCTTTTTCATAGGTTCTATAGCGTGTTTTGCCTGGGGAGGTTATTCTTCTGGTTATGAAAACGGAAAAGCAAAATCGAATAGCTTATTGTACATCTATAATGCAGACAACAATACATACAAATGGACAACCTATGATATTAACTTAGACGAGTGGACTAAGAAATACTTAGGTCAAGATCCGAAAGACGCCATAGCTTTAAACAACCTTCCACTATTTAGCAAATACAGCTCTGGATTTAGTTACAGCGCTGATGCTCCAAAAATAACATTATCCAAACCTACCGTTAGCTTTCTTTTGGATAGTGTGAGAGGAAATACAAGGTATTTAAAAATCAAAATCACACCTAACAGAAACGTAAATCGTTATGATATTTTTGGCGATACAAAAATGACTTTCAATAATTTTAAAGCAAACGGAGCTGCTCCTCTTGGACAAAAAGGAAATCAATTGGAACGAAAAGGCGCCAAAGTTTTAAGCTACTATGTTATCAATAACGAACCGCTTATCATGGAATTTAACATTGATGCTAAATCAGTTTTTGACATGACTTTGATAGAGAGTTCATTTGATTTATTAACCAACCCGTTGCTTAATGTTAGTAAAAGAGCTTCTTGGATGATGCCAACTCCTTTTGTATTAAACGATGCCGTTGTTATTAAAGAAAAAATAAAACCTTCGAAAGTAGTTCTTGATTCACCTCCAACTGCAACAATCTCTAAAGATAGTTTGAATGTTGCAAATGATAGTTTGAAACCGAGCACCATAGTAGTACCTTAATTTTGATTTTAAAAAACTCAATGACAATGATTAGCATTTTAGGTTGTGGGTGGCTGGATTTCCTTTAGCAAAAGCAATGATAGCAAAAGGATTCTCTGTAAACGGCTCCACAACCTCAACAGATAAAATCGCAATATTAAAAGAATCTGGGATCAATCCGTTTTTAATAAATATTAATCTTAATGAAGCTAATTTGCCTGTAGGTAAAAGTACATCTCTCAAGATTGAATCTTTTTTAAACGAAAGTTCTATTTTAATTATCGATATCCCACCCAAATTGCGTGGCGATAACGCAGACAGTTTTGTAGACAAAATTGCTTACCTGATTCCGTTTATTGAAAAATCAACAATCGAAAAGGTTCTCTTTATAAGCTCTACTTCTGTTTATGGCGAAAACAATGTATGGGTAACTGAAGAAACCAAACCAAATGCTGATTCTGAAAGTGGCAAGCAACTTGTTATTACTGAATCCCTTTTATTAAACAACACTAATTTTAAGACTACAATTCTACGTTTTGGAGGTTTAATTGGTGAAGACCGAAACCCTATAAAATTTCTAGCTGGAAAAGAGAATATTGAAAATCCCAGAGCTCCAATCAATTTTATACATCTTGAAGATTGTATTGGAATTATTATCCGAATAATAGAATCTAATTCATGGAATCAAACGTATAATGCTGTTGCTCCTTTTCATCCTTCGCGCGAAGAATATTATACTCAAAAGGCAAGGGAGCTAAATTTGCATTTACCTAAATTCAATCATGAAAAAGAAAGTACTAGAAAGATAATATCTAGTGCTAAAATAGAAAATGTACTAGGATATACTTTTACAGAAAAGCCGTAAAAAAGGTTCTGAGACACTAAGAGACAAAGATTCAAAGGCTTGGATTACATATAAAAAACAATCATGTCAGGCTGAGCGGAGTCGAAGCCCCACAAGTAACTAATATAAAGCATTCTCTAGATTATAAAGCGCATTGTTGAGATTCCTTATTTCTTTAGGAATGGCAAGATTGCAATTGTTTTTCTGAAAAAAGGCATAAAAAAAAGGGGCTGCTTTAATAAAGCAGCCCCTTTTTTTGTAAACTTGATATTACCAAATTTTAACTCTTTTCTCTGGTTCTATATACATTTTATCTCCTTTTTTAATAGAGAATGCCTCATAAAATGCATCCATATTCTGGATTGGCACATAAGCACGATACATTCCTCGAGAGTGTGGATCCGTTTTAACCTGATTTTTTATTGCTTCATCACGGCTTTTAGTTCTCCAAACAGTTGCCCAAGAAATGAAGAAACGTTGTTCTGGAGTAAATCCGTCGATTAATCCCGGGTTTCCATTTGCTTTCAAATACAATTGTAATCCGTCGTAAGCAGCATTAACTCCGCCTAGATCTCCTATGTTTTCACCTAAAGTAAATTTACCATCTACGTGAATTCCTGGAAGTGGCTCCAAAGCACTATATTGATCTGCAAGAGCTGTTCCTAATTTCGTAAATTCTTTCAAATCATTTTCTGTCCACCAATCTACTAAGTTTCCTTCGGCATTATAACGTGCTCCTGAATCATCAAAACCATGAGAAATTTCATGTCCGATTACTGCACCTATTCCACCGTAATTCACAGCTTCATCTGCTTGGTAATTATAAAAAGGAGGTTGTAATATTGCTGCTGGAAACACAATTTCGTTATACGAAGGATTGTAATATGCATTTACTGTTTGTGGAGACATTCCCCATTCTGTTTTATCTACTGGTTTATTCAAATCTGAAAGGCCTTTTTCAAAACTCCATTTAGAATAACTTCTCATGTCATCAAAATAGCTCCCACCTTCTGCAAGGCTTTTAATTTGTAACGCAGAGTAATCTATCCATTTGTCTGGATAACCAATTTTTATAGTAATCTTATTTAATTTCTCATTCGCTTTAACTTTAGTTTCAGCTGACATCCAAGTTAAATTATTTATTCTGTTTTGATATGCTAAGATTACATTTTGAATCATTTTTTGAGCTTTTACTTTAGCTTCTGCTGGAAATAATTTCTCTACATATAATTTACCTAATGCCTCTCCAACTGTTTGATTTACTACTTGAAGTGCTCTTTCTTCACGTGGACGCTGTTTAATTGCTCCTGTTAATGTTTTTCCATAAAAATCAAAATTTGCTTTTTCAATTTCTGTAGATAATTGTGATGCAGTTGCACTCAGTAAAGACCATTTCATGTATTCTTTCCAAGCTCCTACTTTATTTTCTTTAAAGATAGTTTCTAGCGCTTTCATGTATCTTGGCTGTAAAACGATAACAGTATCAACTTTAGCCATTCCAATTCCCGAAAGATAATTTTTCCAGTTAATGGTTGGTGTCATTTTTTGCAAATCGGCAATAGAAGTTGGATTGTACTGCAATCTGCTATCTCTACGTTCTACTCTATCCAGTCTTGGTTTAGACATTTCGATTTCTAACGCTAGAATTTTCTCTGCATTCTGCTTAGCTGCTGCAGGAGTTTCTCCTATAAATTGCAACATTCTAGCCATATGAAGCACATATTTTTCACGTTTTTCTTTAGAGTCTTTATCTTCTGCTCGTGTAATAGTCTTTATCTGGAAACCTAATTCCCCTAAACCAAGACTTACTGAGTTTTTGGTGCTGTTTTTGTCATCTGCACTTACATATACTCCAAAAAATCCAATTCCACCTATAGGCTCCATCTCAATTAAGAATTTCTCTAAATCAGCAACATTTTTTATCGCATCTATTTTCTTAAGATATGGTTTTAAAGGCAATTCCTTGTTTGTTTCTCCCTACAGTATCTAGTATTGCATTAAAAATATTAATTGCTTTTCCCTGATCTGTATTTGATTTATATTTTGGGTTTTTTGATGCTTCTTTTAAAATAGCCAACGAATTTGCATCCGTTTTCTTCAGCAGCTCATTGAAAACTTCCCCAAGTTGTCCTATCACTAGGGATTTCTGTTTTTGATAACCACGTTCCATTTACATAACGGAAAAAATCTTCGCTTGGCTTTACATTTTTATCCATTAAGGATACATCAATCCCTGACACTGAAGGTGCCTGACTTTGTGCCTGGACATTGCGATAAATCCTAACATTGCAGGAATTGAAATAGCAAATTATGACTATTGTGTTTTTTCATTTTTAAATAAGGTTTAGTTCAACAAACTTATTGTTATTATTTTGAATACAATGCTATTTTTTGTTACATTTAAGCTTGTGCTTTTATTGGTCTAAATTTAACGAAATTGTTACATACTTTAAATTAAAACTTACAATCAAAAAGTATTTTTGTGATAGTATTTCAAAATTATTTCTGAATATTTACATTATAAAATGATCAGAACGTGAGAGGCAAAAATTCAACAGGCTTTTTCTAACAAAGTAAATTATATTGGTTTACCAATACTCGCTTTATGTTGGGTAAGTTTTTTTTGGGGAACAACATGGCTGGCATCCAAAGAAGGTGTTAAACATATGCCGGCATTACAGCTAGCAACTATTCGACAATTTCTAGGTGGGATTTTATACGTTGGTTACTTTATACTCAAAAAAGAACCTTGGCCTAAAGGAAAACAATGGCAAACTATTTTTGTTTTAAGTATCTTAAATTTTGTTTTTAGTAATGGACTGAGTACTTGGGGTGTAAAATATATAAGTAGTGGTTTGGGCGCTATTATTGGTGCTATTTTTCCAATATGGATTGTTGTAATTTGCTTTTTTAAAGGGGAACGAATAGCTAAACTTGCCGTTGCTGGTATTTTAATATGTTTTGTTGGTATTTGCATCATTTTTATTGACCATTTATCCGATTTTCTTAATCCTCAATTTCAATTCGGAATCTTCTTATCAATCGCTTCAACTATAACCTGGGCTTTCGGGATTTTACATACTATGAAGAAAGCACAAGTTTTAATCCCTATTTTAGTTTGGGTTTGCAAATGCTTATTTCAAGTTTCATTCTTTTTGGCATAACTGAAACCGCTAGTATTACTATCCCATTAGATAAAATTCCTGTTTCGTCTTGGTGGGCAATTGCCTATTTGGTTATTATTGGATCTGTTTTAACTTTTATTGCCTTTATTTACACTTTACAACATTTACCAAAAGAAGTTAGCAGCATTTACGCCTACATTAATCCTATTGTCGCCTTATTATTAGGATTCATACTATTTAATGAAACCCTTACTATTTCTATAATAATTGGGGTTTTAGTAACTTTAATTGGTTTGTATCTTGTTAATTCTTCTATCCGAAAGATAAAGAAATAGACTAATTAGACTTCTTAGATTGTTTAGACTAGATTATATTTTTTAGATTTTGTCAGGCTTCTAGACTACTCAAATTTTACCTTTAGTATCGCAAAACCTTTTCCTAATATTTGTATTTAAGGAAAATAGATTTTAGGCACAAAATGCTTAATACTTAAATAAAAACGGCTGCCTTATTAAAGACAGCCATTTTTTGCATATAATTTTACCAAATTTTAACTCTTTTTGATGGTTCGATATACATACCATCTCCTGGTTTTATTGAAAATGCTTCATAAAAAGCATCTACATTTTGTAACGGCACATAAGCTCGGTACATTCCTGGAGAGTGTGGATCGGTTTTAACCTGACTTTTTATTGCTTCATCACGGCTTTTGGTTCTCCAAACAGTTGCCCATGAGATAAAGAAACGTTGTTCTGGAGTGTATCCGTTCTATTAATCCCGGATTTCCATTAGCTTTTAAATACAATTGTAATCCGTCATAAGCAGCGTTTACTCCACCTAGATCACCTATATTTTCTCCCAATGTAAACTTTCCATCTACATGAATTCCTGCAAAGGCTCTAATGCACTATATTGGTTTGCTAATGCGGTTCCTAAAGCTGTAAACTGTTTTAAATCATCTGCAGTCCACCAATCAACCAAGTTTCCGTTTGCATTGTAACGTGCTCCTGAATCATCAAATCCATGAGAAATTTCATGCCCTATTACAGCTCCAATTCCACCATAATTTACAGCCTCGTCTGCCTGATAATTATAAAAAGGCGGTTGCAAAATAGCTGCTGGGAATACAATTTCATTGTATGATGGGTTGTAATATGCATTTACTGTTTGTGGTGACATTCCCCATACAGTTTTATCAACTGGCTGTTTGTATTTAGAAATGTTATCATTATAGCTCCATTTAGCTAGGTTAAGACTATTGTCAAAATAACTTCCTCCCTCAGATACGTCTTTAATAACCAAAGCACTATAATCTTTCCACTTGTCAGGATAACCAATCTTTATTGCAATTTTATTTAGTTTTTCAATTGCTTTTGTTTTTGTTTCTGCTGACATCCAAGGCAAATTAGTAATACGATTTTGATAAGCCAAAACTATATTCTGAATCATTTTTTCAGCTTTTACTTTTGCTTCAGCTGGGAAACATTTTTTCAACGTACAATTTACCTAAAGATTCTCCAACAACTTGATTTATTACCTGAAGTGCTCTTTCTTCACTAGGGCGTTGTTTTATAGCTCCTGTTAATGTTTTTCCATAAAAATCAAAGTTCGCATTTTCTATCTGAGTAGTTAATTGTGATGTTGATTTATTTAAAACGCTCCATTTTAAGTACTCTTTCCATGCTGCTACTTTATTTTCGGTAAAAATTGTCTGTAATGCTTTCATGTAACGAGGTTGTGTTACAATAATCGTATCCGCTTTTGCCATTCCTATACCCGCAAGATATTTATCCCATTGAATTGCTGGTGTCATCTTTTTAAGATCAGCTACTGCAGTTGGGTTATATTGCAATCTTCCATCTCTACGCTCAACACGGTCTAATCTTGGTGCCGACATAGCCGTTTCTAAAGCCAAAATTTGAGCAGCACTTTCTTTAGCCTTCTGTGGAGACTCTCCGATAAATTGCAACATTCTTGCAATATGAAGTTCGTACTTAGCTCGTTTTTCCTTAGAATCCTTATCTTCAGAGACATAATAATCTTTATCGGACAACCCTAATCTACCAACACTTAAACTAACCGTATTAATGTTACTGTTCTTTTTGTCTGCACTAACATAAATCCCAAAGAAACCAGCTCCTCCTAAAGGTTCCATTTCTATTAGGAAATTCTGTAAATCTGCTACATTTTTAATAGCATCTATTTTATTCAAATAAGGTTTTAATGGCTTAATTCCCTGTTTATTTCTTCCAACAGTATCTAAGATGGTATTAAAAAGTGCAATTGCTTTTCCTTGATCTGTAGTTGATTTATATTTTTGACTTTTTGAAGCTTCCTTTAAAATCGCCAAAGCGTCATTATCTGTATTCTGACGTAGTTCATTAAAACTTCCCCATGCATTTCTATCACTTGGAATTTCTGTTTTGTCTAACCAAGTTCCATTTACATAACGAAAGAAATCTTGACTTGGCTTAACACTTTTATCCATTAAAGAAACATCTATACCAGATGCTTTAGGTGCTGTACTTTGCGCTTGACTCATTGTAAATCCTAACACTGCAGGAATAACAAATAACAAATGCTTATTAATCTGTCTTTTCATATTTTGTTTTTGTTTAGTATTCACAAACTTATTGTTATTATTTTAAATAAAATGTTAACAATAGCAAGATTTTTTGTTCCAAAATTCAAAATCTCCAATTATTATAAAAAACAAAATGACTAAATCTTTGCTATAAAAAACAACATCCTATAATTTGGTTAAAAAAAACAATGTTACCTTATTTAAAAAGAGGTTTTTGTACTTTTGCACCAAATTATTTTTATGAAATCTTTACTCTACAAATACAGGAAATTTTTCTTGGTACTTTTCGTGTTTTCTGCTGTTACAATTTCGTTGTTCTATTCTGCATTAAAACCTAGTAAAACATTACCTATTTATAATCCAGCCGATGTAAATCCTGAACTGGTTGATAGCACTATGCAATATAAAAGTAAGTATCATACCATTGCCGATTTTGCATTTGTAAATCAAAATGGTGATACCATTACTCAAAAAGATTACGAAGGAAAAATATATGTAGCGGATTTCTTTTTTACAACTTGCGGTTCTATTTGTCCAAAAATGACAGCTAATCTAGCTGATGTTCAAAAAGCAATTTTAAACAATCCAAAAGTAAAATTACTTTCGCATACTGTGTTTCCCGAAACAGATAGTGTTCCTGTTCTAAAAGCATATGCTGTAAAAAATGGTGTTGTAGACAGCAAATGGAATCTTGTTACTGGTGACAAAAAAGAGATTTACACCATGGCTAGGAAATCATATTTGGCTGTAAAACTAGGAAGACCTGATCAATTATATGATATGGTACATACTCCAAAACTTTATTTTGGTTGATCAAAAAAGAAGAGTTCGTGGTTTTTATGACGGAACCAAAAAGGAAGATATTCAAAAACTAATAGAAGATATTAGCTTTTTGTCTGCCGAATAAGTTTTGCTATTAAAAATTCCTTCCAAAAAAGTTAATTCCATGAATAAACGATTTTCGTTTAACTTTTAGTAAATCTGATTTCATATGTGAATTATATCTTAAAACATTGAAACCGTAGGGTAAAACGACCTTAAATAAATATTAAATGATTAATATTGCAATATTAATTCAATCTAAATAAACTTGAAACATTCTATCCACTCCCTTAAAAAAGGCGAAAAAGCCATTATCAAAGAATTTGATATTGATCTCGTTCCGTTGAAATTATTAGAAATGGGTTGCTTACCAGGTAACATGGTCGAATTACTTCAAATTGCTCCGTTTGGAGGCCCTTTATATTTGAATATTAATGGTTCACATGTAGCTATTCGAATAGAAACAGCGCGTGTAATTGAAATAGAAATAATCAAATAGAATTTGCAATGAGTATCCAAAATATAAATGTAGCCTTAATAGGTAATCCAAATACGGGGAAAACTTCGGTTTTTAATCAATTAACAGGTCTTAATCAACAAGTAGGAAACTATCCAGGGATTACTGTTGAGAAAAAAATGGGCTTCTGTAAATTACCCAACAATATCAAAGCCAACATTCTTGACTTACAGGGACATATAGTTTAAATGCCCACTCTATCGATGAGAATATGGTAATTGAGCTTTTGCTGAATAAAAATGACAAATTATATCCAGATGTAGCATTGGTTGTTACTGATGTAGAAAATTTAAAACGAAACTTATTACTCTATACTCAGATAAAAGACCTTGAAATTCCGACAATATTAGTCATCAATATGGCTGATAGAATGGAATCTAAAGGAATCTCTCTAGATATACCCTATCTTGAAGAACATCTAAAAACAAAAATTGCTTTAATAAGTTCACGTAAAGGTCATGGAATAGAAGAGCTTAAAAATTTGATTGTTGAATACAAGAATATTCGAAAGAACCATGCTTAAATGCATCGGTAATTGATCCAGAATATTTTAAAAGCTTACAACATGCTTTTCCAAACCAACTATTATATAAATTATGGTTGGTAATCACTCAAGATGTAAATTTTTTAAATTTAGACAGAAACGAAGTCAGAAGTACCTTTACTAAATCGCACTCTGAGTTAAAACGTTTGCAACAAAAAGAAACAATTAAGAGATATCAATTTATAAATGATGTTTTAAAAGAAGGATTAAAAGTAGACCATACAACAGCTACAGATTTCCGTGCAAAACTAGACCGCATCTTAACTCATAAAGTATGGGGTTATGCTGTGTTTTTTGCCATATTGTTTATTATATTCCAAGCTATATTTCAATGGGCGGCTATACCAATGGATTTTATAGATAGTTCATTTGCATCATTAAGCACATTAGCAGCTGAGCGATTACCAAGTGGAATCTTAACCGATTTAATTTCTCAAGGAATTATCCCTGGAATTGGCGGAATCTTGATATTTATTCCACAAATTGCCTTCTTATTCCTTTTCATTTCTATACTTGAAGAAAGTGGGTATATGAGTCGTGTGGTTTTCCTTATGGATAAGATCATGCGTAAATTTGGTTTATCAGGAAAGAGTGTCGTTCCATTAATTTCTGGGACAGCATGCGCAATTCCTGCAATTATGGCAACTCGTAATATCGAAAATTGGAAAGAGCGATTAATCACTATTTTGGTAACACCATTTACTACCTGCTCGGCTAGATTGCCTGTTTATACAATTATCATTTCACTAGTAATTCCAGAAGAGCGACTTTTTGGATTCCTTAACTTACAAGGATTAACCTTAATGTTATTGTATCTTCTAGGTTTTGGAATGGCAATTCTATCGGCTTATGTTTTAAATAAAATACTAAAAATAAAGAACAAAACATATTTCGTAGTTGAAATGCCAAGCTACAAAACACCTTTATTTAAAAATGTTTTTATTAATGTAGTCGAAAAAACAAAAGCATTTGTTTTTGGCGCAGGAAAGATAATCCTAGCAATATCTGTTGTTTTATGGTTTTTGGCCTCGTACGGACCTGGAAAGAATTTTAATGAGGCCGAAGCCATTGTAACAGAAAGACACAAAGACAAGCCTCTAGATGAATTTGAATACGAAGAAGCCGTTGCATCTCAAAAAATAGAGAACTCTTACATTGGATTAATGGGTAAAACCATCGAGCCTGTAATTTCTCCTTTAGGATACGACTGGAAAATTGGTATTGCAATCATAAGCTCTTTTGCTGCCAGAGAAGTATTTGTAGGAACACTAGCAACTATTTACAGCGTAGGTGGCACTGATGATGAAGCTACTATAAAAAGTAAAATGCAAGAAGAAATTAATCCTCAACTGGTGAAAAAATCTTCAATTTTGCTTCAGGAATCTCATTGCTGCTGTTTTATGCATTTGCATTACAATGTGCTAGTACAATTGCAATTACCAAAAAAGAAACCAACTCATGGAAATGGCCAATAGTTCAGCTAGTATTAATGAGCGGATTAGCTTATATTACGGCTTTAGTTGCATATCAATTCTTAAAATAATGCATTATGGTACAAGAAATTATAGCTTTTGCAATTTTAGCAATAGCAATTGCCTTCTTAATTCGTAAATTTTTCTGGAAGCCAAAAAACAAAAAAAACTGTGGAGACAATGACTGCGGTTGTCACTAGAATAGAACCAAGGTGCTAAGGCACTACTTCTGAAATACAAAGGTTCAAAGATTGTCCAGTTTATACATAAACGAAGCAATCTTTGAACCTTTTTTCTTTACACAATCTTGTATTTCCGAAATAGAAAATTCTCTACAATCGAGCTAAACATGAAGATCTGTTTAAAAGCTACTTTATTCTTTGAAGATCTAAATCATGGAAATCAAAACTAAAATCAATATTTGGTGAAATTCCTTTTAATTTTATGCTTTGTGCTTTTCCTTCTTCATTTAAACTAAATATAGCAAATGCATCGCAATTCATATCCTGATATTCCCATTTTATAGCAAATGTATTTGCTTTATAAAACTGCATTTGCCCATTTAATTTTGGAGAACGAAGAGACTTAAACCACAGCTGATTTCCTTTTAAAAACACTTCAATTTTACCAAACCATTTATCTTCATACTGCCCAATAAAATCCTCATTTTTTATTTTAATATTTTTTGCTTTATTAACTGTTTCCCATACTTTATTAACTGTTTCATCACCACTGTTTTTTTGTGATTGTAAATAAGTGGCATACTTATCAACCCATCCAAAATCATTAAGTCCTAAATAACTATCTATAATAGTTTGGCTCACAGATGAAAAAACACCAGCTCCCCCATCTTCTGTATTAGTTAAGATTACAATACCCAAATTTAAATCAGGAATCATTGTAACGATAGAAAGCATGCCAGGTAGTCCTCCAGTATGAGACACACTTAAATTCCCTTTTATATCCGATAAATTCCAGCCTAATCCGTATCCGGCAAAATGTTGATTATATCTTGGATTAGGATCTGCTTCTTCAACAATGTGCAATTTCCACATTTCACTTTGTCTTTCTTTGGAGAAAAGCTGTTTATCCAAATTATCTCCATATTTCCCACCATTTAACTGCATAAGAATCCATTTCGACATATCATCTACATTAGATATAATTCCGCCTGCAGCACCGTTTATCATCTCATCAAATCCTTGAATGGTTTTTATTTTTCCTTTTTCAGTACCATTAGTAGAATGTGGTATCGCTAAATTAGATAGATCTTTGACCCTTTTAATAGATGCTTGTGAATTATTCATCAACAAAGGATTCATTATTTTTGTCTCGATAAAAGTCTCCCAACTCATTCCACTAACTCTTGCTGTTAATTCGCCTGCTACAAAATAAAGAAGATTATCATAATCAAACTGAGTTCTAAATTCAGAAACAGGTTTAAAATATTGAAAATTACCTAACACATCTTTTATTGTAAAGTCTGAACCATTAGGAAAAACCATCAAATCTCCAGCGCCCAAACCAAGACCACTACGATGGCATAGCAAATCTTCTATAAGAAAATGTTCGGTTACATATTCATTGTACATTTTAAACTCTGGAATATACTTTTTTACTTTGTCTTTCCAGGAAATTTTTCCTTCATCAACTAAAATGGCCAAAGCAGCAGTTGTAAAAGCTTTGCTATTTGAAGCAATTTCCGAAAATTGGTGTATTCATCAACTAATTCTTTTGTATTAACAGACTTGACACCATATCCTTTCTTGTGTATCACTTTTCCATCTTTTACAATCGCCACAGCAACTCCTGCAACATTAAATTTGCCAATCGATTTTTCAACAAGCTCATCAACCTCTTTTGAAGAAATTTGAGAAGAAACAGTATTACATAAAAATAATAGTAACGTAGATAAAATTGTTAAAGCTAATTTTGGTTTTTTCATAGTTTATGGTCTGATTATTAAATAGTATTGGTTTGAGGTTAACTTTTTCAAACGAATATATAAAATAAAAGACTAATAAATCCTATAAATAATTTAACAAAACAATCTTACAAAAAACTAGAAAACGAATACTATACCCACACTATACCAAGTAGAAACCTTGAAATAATTATTGAGCTAGTTGTATAGAATTCTTATCCTTCATAGGTGAAATAGAAAATCGTGCTAAGAGCTAAAGTAATTTCACGAATAAATTTGAAGCTATTTTATTAGAAATTGTCAATTCCCTTTCGTTTACTTTAATTTTTAAAGATAAATCGAGCTCCTTTTCGATACACATTCAATTTTAGATCCCAAAGCGATTCCTTGTTTATCGAGATATTGCAAAAACTCTGATGACGTATCTTTAACGCCTACACAAATGCCTACCTGTTTTTCGTTAAGTTCCGAGAGCAGTTGTTTTTCGACTTTAATAATTCGACCTTGTGCATCAGGAATAGGGTCTCCATGCGGATCTTCGGTTGGATTACCCAAAAGTCATCCAGCTTATTAATTAATTGCTCTGATTTAATATGTTCTAATTGTTCTGCAATATCATGAACCTCATCCCAGGAAAAATCAAGTTTATCTACTAAAAATACTTCCCATAGACGGTGTTTACGGACAATCATTTTAGCCGCCAATTTTCCATTTTCAGTAAGTGATACCCCTTGATATTTTTTATAATTTATCAAATCCTTTTCGGATAATTTCTTAAGCATATCTGTTACCGATGAAGCTTTAGTTTCCATCATTTCAGCAATAGCATTAGTACTAACCTCAGCTTCTGAAGAAGTCGTTAGATGATAAATGGCTTTAAGATAGTTTTCTTCTGAGAAGGTCATTTTTTTTAAGGTTCTAAGGTTCTAAGAATCTGAGCACTCTATGTTGCTAAAATTCTAAATAAACCCGTAGAATCTTAGCAACTCAGCGTCTTAGTTACTTTTTTTTTAACAATAAACAAAGGTATCGAAATTTTATGACGCAATTTATCTACTGTAGTTCCAAAAATTAAATCTTTGAAGCCCGTATGTCCATGCGTTCCCATTACCAAAATATCAAAACTTCCCTTGTTTACAATGATCGGAATAATATTGTTTGGTTTACCAAATCCGAGTTCAGTCTCGATTTTAAATCCTTTTGCGGTAAGCATCTCTTTATATTCTAACAGTAGCTTTTCATCGATTGTCGTTTCATGGTCATCAACATTTTGACCATACATAAGAGCTCCAACCGTTTCTACCACATGAATTAAAGTATAATTAGCATCTATCCCTCCTAATTCAGGCGCTGTTAATTGCAGCCTCATCGGCATTAGAGAAATCAACAGAAATCGCAATATTCTTTTTACTGTAAGTCTCTTTTACAGAAAAACGTAAAGAAAGGTTGTGAGGTGAATGATTTTGTATATCTGATTTTGCTTTAGCAACAAATGGTTTTACAACAATATATAGCAATAAAACTAAGAATGCAATTGCCAAAGGTACTACAGTAACCCAAAGTACGATTGTATTTCTAGCTTCTAACCAACCACTTATTTTGTCATAAACTAATTTTCCGTTTAGTGACACAATTATAAGAGCAATAATCCAGGCTGTAACCTGAGTTAATCTGCTAATATGAAACCCTTTCATTTTTGTTTTATCACTTACAAAATGTATTAACGGAATAATTGCAAATCCCAATTGTAAACTCAAAATTACCTGACTTAGAATCAATAATTTTCCGGTGACACTTTCACCATAAATCAAGATTACTACTACTGCAGGAACAATAGCAATAAGACGTGTTATTATTCTTCGAACCCAAGGTTGGATTCTTAAATTCAAATACCCTTCCATAACGATTTGCCCTGCCAAAGTCCCAGTAATCGTTGAAGCTTCGCCCAGCTGCAATTAAAGCGACTGCAAAAAGTATCGGCGCCCATTTAGTCCCTAAAAGCGGTTCCAAAAACTGATGCGCATCTTGAATCTCAGCCACTTCAAACATCCCATTTCGATGAAAAGTTGCAGCAGCCAAAATCAAAATAGCAGCATTTACAAAAAATGCAAGATTAAGAGCAATGGTCGAATCTATTAAGTTGTATTTCAACGCTTGTTTGATTCCAGCAGTACTTCTATCAAATTTTCTTGTTTGTACTAAAGAGGAGTGTAAGTATAAATTATGTGGCATTACAGTAGCTCCAATAATTCCGATTGCGATATGACAATGCTGCTGAATTAGGCAGAGATGGTATCAATCCGTATAATACTTTGTCCCTAATTCCGGTTCTGCAAAAATCATTTCAAAAACAAAAGAAAATCCAATAATGGCAACCAAAACTATGATAAAAGCTTCCATTTTACGAATGCCTTTATTTATCAGAAATAGTAATAAAAAAGTATCAAGAACCGTAATTAAAACCCCTTCAATCAGCGGAATATCAAATAATAAATTAATACCTATTGCCATCCCCAAAACCTCAGCAAGATCACAAGCAGCAATGGCGACTTCTGCAAGAATATATAATCAGATAATTGATGAATTGTACAATAGGTTTCTCGTGAAGCTTGTGCCAAATCACGTTAGGTGCTGCCTCCCTAACAACAGGAGCATGTATTAACCTTAGCAATACTAACTGAACGATAGGTATGACATATA
>NZ_JBXBAV010000046.1:0-10657 GCF_056783245.1 Flavobacterium sp. TC780
TTACGTATTGCTAGGTTATACATGCTCCTGTTGTTAGGGAGGCAGCACCTGAAAACGGATTAGTTATTAATCGTGACAACGAATTAAAAACATTGAGTATTACTCAAGCGGTTATCGAAAAGAATAAAGTGACGCTAGGGTATTATGATTTGATTGTAAATCTCGACTACCTAACATCATTTATTACAATTTAAAACTATAAAAGGTGAAACTATTTTTTCATAAAATCAGCAATTGGGAGTATTGGCCATTTCAGGTCTTGTATATACCTATTTATTTTCTTTGGGGTTTTTATGCATTCAAAGCAAAACGATATTTTTTTTTAATGCCTCTAATCCAGCAATTAAAAACGGTGGATTTATGATGGAAAGCAAAAAAGCAATTTATGATTTGATTCCAAAAAAATATTATGAGATTGAAAACTGTCTTAATTAAGGGAGAAATCTGCTCTGTTAGATATTGTAGCTGCAATTGTAGACAAAGGAATTCGGTTTCCATTAATCGCAAAACCAGATATAGGGTTACGAGGCTCAGGTGTGAAAAAAATTAAATCTGTTAAGGAGTTGAAGGAATATGCGACAAAAGCAAATTTTGATTTTTTATTGCAGGATATAATTCCATTTGAAAATGAAATTGGGATATTCTACGTTCGTCACCCCAATGAAAAAACAGGTAAAATTACAGGAATTGTTTCTAAAGAATTTCTGATAGTCATTGGTAATGGAGTCGCAACTATCGAAGAGCTAATAAATGAAGTTCCTAGGTATAAGCTACAATTAGATGTTTTAAAGAAAGAGTATGGTGCAAAATTGCAACGAGTTTTAGCTACTGGAGAGCAACTTAATTTAGTGCCTTTCGGGAACCATGCCCGAGGTGCTAAATTCTTAGATGGAAGTCATTGGATAACACCAGAGCTGACTCAAACAATGAATGCTATTTGTTTGCAAATTCCTGAGTTATATTTTGGAAGATTTGATATTATGTACAATAGTTCGGAAGAATTAGA
This sequence comes from Flavobacterium sp. TC780, assembly GCF_056783245.1. Lineage (NCBI taxonomy): Bacteria > Pseudomonadati > Bacteroidota > Flavobacteriia > Flavobacteriales > Flavobacteriaceae > Flavobacterium > Flavobacterium sp. TC780. Next base: position 1,007 of record NZ_JBXBAV010000046.1, read on the forward strand.
ACTGGCGGAGAGAATTTTTCTATAGTTGAGCTAAATGGTGCCGCCAGTGAACCTACACATATTTATGATCCTAAACACTCATTATGGTTTGCTTGGAAAGAATTAGCACGTCATATTACATATATGTATGAAATAAGTGCTGCAAATCATCAAAAGGGAGTACCGTATTTGGCTTATAAAACTGGGATAAATGATATCGATTGCACTTGACACAAAGTAATAAAATCGTAAATTTTTGAAACGATGAAACGGGTTAAAAATATATCAGTAGGTTTTTTGGTTAGTTTTTTGGGCTCAATTCCCCTTGGGTATCTAAACTTAGTTGGATTTGAAATCTATAATCAAACAGGATTTCGTCATGTTCTTATTTCTGTTAGGAAATCATTTTTGTAGAATCATTTGTTATTTATTTTACGCTATTATTTGCAAAACAGCTAGTTAATAATAGAAAAATAATGAAAGGGATAGACTTTTTTGCTATTGTTTTCATGCTATTCTATCTTATTCATTTTATGCTCATGCTGATGCAACTATAAATAACGATAGTTACATAGAGAAGTATATAATGTATTCCCCTTTCGTTATTGGAGTTTTACTTAATTGTTTTAATTTTTTACAGTTGCCTTTCTGGACTGGCTGGAATTTGTATCTAATAAATGAGAATTTTATTTCTATAGAAAAGAATTATAAATATTATTATATTGCAGGAACTTTAATTGGAGTTTTTTTAGGAATGCTAAGCCTTATTTTAATATTGCAACTCATTTTTAAGAATACATTATATGTTTTTAACTACGTGATGTCAATTCTTATTCCGTTGTTTTTTATTGTTTTGGCAGGTATTCAGACTTTTAAAGTGTATAATAAATATTTTAATGTAAAGCTTAAAACTTAGCTAAATCAAACCACAGTAATAAAAAACTATTCTTTTTATTTCCGTTTATTTTTTTTGCGTGCAAAACCAATACACAAGTTGCAACCGAAGCAACGCAGTCAAATTCAAAATTAGTAATTGATTATAAAGTAAAAGAGAGTGAAGTATCTTCGACTTTAAAATATCTCTCCTCAGATGAATTAGAAGGCAGGGAAACTGGGACAAAAGGAATTGAAAAAGCAGCTGTTTATCTAGAAGATTTTTTTAAGAGTAATAATGTGAAACCTTATTTTTCTTCTTATCGAGATACTTTATCTACGTTTAAAGCTCCAGCATATAATATAGTTGGATATTTAGAAGGAACAGATCCTGCTCTAAAAAAAGAATTTGTGATCTTAAGTGCACATTATGATCATATTGGTATTGATAAAAAAGGACTTAATGGTGATTTTATAAATAATGGTGCTAATGATGATGCGTCAGGAGTTGTAGCTGTTGCAGAAATAGCTAAGTATTTTAGTCAAACGAAATCGAATAAAAGAAGTGTGTTATTTGTATTTTTTGCAGGAGAAGAAAAAGGACTTTTAGGTTCTAAGCATTTGGCTAAAAAACTTAAAAGCCAAAATTTTAATTTATATACTCAGTTAAATATTGAAATGATTGGTGTGCCAATGAAGCGTGATTTTTTAGCTTATATTACAGGTTTTGATAAATCGAATATGGCAACAAAGATTAATGAATATACTGGTGATAAAACGATTGGGTTTTTACCAAAAGAAGCCGAATATCAGTTGTTTTTCAGATCAGATAATTTTCCTTTTTACGAAGCATTTGGAGTTCCTTGTCAATCGTTAAGTACATTCGATTTTGAGAATTTTGAGTTTTATCACCATGTTTCGGATGAATTTAAAGTGATGGATGTGTCTCATATGACTTCATTTGTCCAAGAATTATTGCCTGCGGTAACACATATGACAGATTCTCCAATAAAAGAGATTTTGATGACTAAATAAGCTATGCTTTTTTATAGGTTTTCCTTATTTTTGTTATATGAAACATATTATTATTACAGGAACGAGTAGAGGGATAGGTTACGAGCTGGCTTTGCAGTTTGCAAATGCAGGGCATCAGGTATTGGCTATTTCAAGAAAAATTCCTCAATTGCTTTTAGAGCATTCTAATGTGACTTGTCTTTCTGTCGATTTATCGAATGAATCTGAATTATACAAAGTAGATGAATTTCTTTCTTCAACTTGGAAAAAAGTAGATGCCTTAGTGCATAATGCAGGGGCGTTACTTTTAAAACCTTTTGCAGAAACTACTCAGGCCGATTTTGAAAATATCTATAAAGTAAATGTTTTTGCAGTAGCTAATCTTACAAGAGTTTGCTTGCCTTACCTTGAGAAAGCTAAGTCATGTGGTAACAATTAGTTCTATTGGAGGTGTTCGAGGAAGTCTTAAGTTTGCTGGGCTTGCAGCGTATAGTTCTAGTAAAGGTGCGGTAAATTACATTGTCTGAATTGTTGGCAGAGGAATATAAAGAAAAAGGAATTTCATTTAATGTTTTGGCATTAGGTTCTGTTCAAACAGAAATGTTACAGGAAGCTTTTCCAGGATTTAAGCACCAATTTCGGCAGAGGGAATGGCTACTTATATTTATGATTTTACACTTAATGGTAATAAATATTTTAATGGGAAAGTGTTAGAAGTTTCTTCGACAAATCCGTAAACAAATTATGAATTATAAGTTCTGGAATTATGAGTGAAAGTACTGTGAGTGAAAGTATTGTGAAAACCAAAAGTTTTGAGTTAGCTATAAGAGGAGTTAATTTTTATAAATGGATGGTTTCTGAAAAGAAAGAATTCATAATGAGTAAGCAATTTTTACGTTCAATTACTTCTGTTGGGGCAAATGTTCGCGAAGCTGTTAATGCTCAAAGTAAACCAGATTTTATTCATAAGCTATCAATTGCTCGAAAAAGAATGTGATGAGTCAATGTATTGGTTGGAAATATTAAAAGAAACAGATTATGTTTCTACGATAGAATTTGAATCGATACATGAACAATGTAATGAGGTTTTGAAAATTATAAGAAGTATAATAATTACCTCAAAGAAAAACTCATAACTCATAACCCATAACTCATAATTTATTTCCGTTTTGAATGAAACTTTAGCTAAATATATCCCTGGACATGCAGTAAAACCTGTTTTTGATTTGATTGTTGCCAATCAAGTTCATCTGAAAATTGTAAATGAGCGTCAGACACGTCATGGTGATTATAGAAAAGGGCCAAGCGGTAAACATGAGATTACAGTAAATTCTAGCTTAAACAAATACAAGTTTTTGATTACGCTAATTCATGAAATTTCACATTTGGTAGCATTTGAAAAATTTGGTAGAAAAATTAAGCCTCATGGAAACGAATGGAAATACTCTTTTCAGCGATTAATGGTTCCTTTTATTCGACCAGAGATTTTTCCAAGTCATTTACTGCCATTGCTCGCTAGACATTTTAAAAATCCTACTGCTAGTAGTGATACAGATACAACCTTGTCATTGGCTCTTAAACAATATGATCAAGAAAACGATAAGAATTACATTTTTGAAATACCGTTTGGAAGCGTTTTTAGAATACATAACGGGAAAATTTTTAAGAAGATGGCTGTAAGGACCAAACGTTTTGAATGTCTCGAAATAAGCTCCGGGAGGACTTATCTTTTTAATCCAAATGCCGAAGTAGAGTTATTGCCAGTGAAGAACTAAATCAAACTGGAAAAGGAAAGCCATTTAGAAATTAAGTTTAAGAACTGATCGAATCTTAAATTATCTTAATTTCTAAATGGCTTTAATTTATTTTGGAATTTAATCTAAAGGTTATCCTTTTAAATAAGCTTCTCTTACCTTTTTGAATAAATTTGATGAATAAACAAATTCTACAATAGCTTTATTATCAGTTATAAAAATCTCTTCTTTTGTTCCTTGCCATTCTTTTACGCCATTTTTTAAGAATAAAATATTCTCTCCGATTTCCATTACCGAGTTCATATCATGCGTGTTAATTACGGTTGTGATATTATATTCTTCGGTGATTTCTTTAATTAAGTTATCAATTAAAGTCGAAGTATTTGGATCTAAACCAGAATTTGGTTCATCACAAAATAAGTATTTTGGGTTATTTACAATAGCACGAGCAATAGCTACACGTTTTTGCATTCCTCCAGAGATTTCCGATGGTAATTTTTTATGAGCATCAATTAGATTTACTCTTTTTAAAACGAAATCTACACGATCTTGAATTTTAGAGCCTGTATCTGTAGTGAACATTCTAAGAGGGAAAGCAACGTTTTCGGCAACAGTCATGGAATCAAATAATGCACTTCCTTGAAATACCATGCCAATTTCGGTACGTAATTCTCTTTTTTCATCTGGATCTAGTTCTGAATAAACTCTACCATCAAACTCAATTGTTCCAGAATCTGGAGCATGAATACCTAATAAACTTTTTAATAATACCGTTTTTCCAGATCCACTTTGCCCAATGATTAGGTTTGTTTTTCCAGTTTCAAATACGGTCGAAACGCCTTTAAGTACTTTGCTGTCGCCAAATGATTTTTCTATGTTTTTTACTTCTATCATGAGCCTAATAACAATTGTGTTAGTATATAATTAAAAAGGATAATAGATACAGATGTCCAAACGAATGCTACTGTACTTGCTTTTCCTACTTCTAGTGCACCACCTTTCATATAATAGCCGTGAAATGATGGAATAGTTGCCAATAGCATGGCAAATATTATTGTTTTAATAAAAGCATAAGTAATATGAAACGGAATGAACTCCATTTGTGCTCCCATTATAAAATCATCACTAGTCGTAAACCCACCATAAACTCCAGCTAGCCAACCGCCAAAAATACCTAAGAACATACTGATTCCGATTACAAAAGGATATAGTAGTAAAGCAATTATTTTTGGAAAAACCAGATAGTTTAATGAGTTAACACCCATAACTTCCAGTGCATCGATTTGTTCGGTAACTCTCATGGTTCCTATACTCGATGTAATGAAAGAGCCCATTTTTCCAGCCATAATAACAGAGATAAATGTTGGAGCAAATTCTAAAATTACAGATTGTCTGGTTGCAAAACCAATTAAGTATTTAGGAATTAATGGATTTGTTAGGTTTAATGCAGTTTGAATTGCAACAACTCCTCCTACGAAGAATGATATGAAACAAACAATACCAAGGGAGTCAATAATTAAATCATCAATTTCTTTAAAGATTAGTTTCTTCATAACAGACCACTTGGTTTGTTTATTGAAAATTTCTTTAAGCATCAAGAAGTATCTTCCTATTTGGGATAAATAACGAATGAGCATCATAGTTTTTACGAATATGGGCTAAATTACGAAAATAGTTGCCAGTTTACGGTTTAGATTTTATAGTTTTTTTGATTGCTTGAACTAAAAAAGCTTTTCTTTCATCTTTTTCAAACGATAATTTCGAATGAATTTTGCTTGTGCATCGGTTACCAATAATGGTGTTTTTGCTTTTTTTGCTTTCAAGAATCCTTTGATGTAATCAAAGAATAGAAAAGGTTTTTTCTTCATCATTGCTAGTTTTGCAGATGCAATTGCAGTGATCCAAAAACCATAACCTAAAGTATAAAAAGCTTCACCTTGTTTATAACGTGCTGTTTTGCTGTAATTAGCACCAGTCGGTTTAAGATGTTTTACATGTAAAGAAGAATCGGTAACTATTTTCCAATCGTAATATTTACAAAGCAATTCGTCTACCGTGTCCCAGCCCATTGAGGGTTTAAGGCCTCCAATTTGTTGAAAAGTTTCTTTTCGATAGGCTTTTAGTGCACCACGAATATGATCTTTGTCGGTTAGATTTTCTAATATCCAATCTCCATTTTTTTCTATGTAGCAAAAACCTCCTGCCATTCCGATTTTTGGATCAGATTGAAAGTGAGAAATAACAGTTTCAAAATAGTTTGGAGGAAAAATTAAATCTCCATCTAATTTTACAATGATATCATAATCCTCGTCGAGTGTTTCAAACCCTTTGTGAAATGCTTGGATTACTTTGCTTCCTGGCAAATGTATAGCACTCGAGGTTTTGTTAACCAATGAGATGTATGGATTTTCTTTGGCATAATTCAATACAATTTCTTCCGTTTTATCGGTAGAATTGTCATTGACTATAACAACTTTTTTTGGTAAAACGGTTTGCGAAATCAATGACTGCAACGTTAAACCAATATATTCTTGCTCGTTATGTGCCGGTATAACAATGTAATATTTCATATTTAATAAACTGAAAACTGATACTGAAAATTATTTTCTTTCTGCGTAAACAATATAGTATCTATTAGTAAAGCTTCGCAATAACGGACGGATTCCGATTTTCTTTACTGGATTGGTCCATTTTTGTCTGTCGATGATTTTCCAACCTGTTTTTTCAAGAAGCCAATCTAATTGCCAATCTTCAAATTCGTGATAGTGTCTGTCCCACATATCTGTTTTACTACGATATGCTGGTGAGAACCATAAACGCATAGGAATCGAGATAAATAGTTTATCTGATTTTATTTCGTTTAAAATAGTGAATGGATTTAGTAAATGTTCGAAGATTTCGAAAGCGGTAACCACATCTTGTTTATCAGTAGAAAATACTGTTTGATCGATATCTAAATCTTCTCCAGTGGTATTTTTTACCTTAAAACCTTCAGCTTTCATGATTTTTGAAAACGGATTTTCAACTCCTAAGTCCAAAACGGTTTCGGATGTTGTGATGTGCTTTTTTAGAAATTCTAAAGTATGTTTGAATCGTTTATTTGGAAAAGTTTTTTCGTACATAGTTATTGCGAGGAACGAAGCAATCTCTCGTTCTTATTTTAATTAGGGTGCAAATATACTAAAAAGTCCGCATTTTAAAATGCGGACTTTTTTAGTTTTAAGTCGTAGTAATTAGTTTATCACACTGAGAACTGTGAGGGAACAATTTTTGAAAACGAATTAATGTCTGTATACAAATGCGTTAACATTCATTCCTGCTCCAACTGAAGCAAATATGATAACATCACCTTTGTTGATTTCATGATTTTCTATTTTTCCTTGCAATAGTAAATCGTAAAGTGTTGGAACAGTTGCTACACTGCTATTTCCTAAATCATGAATACACATAGGCATGATGTTTTCTGGAGGAGTTTTGCCATGTAGTTTGTAAAAACGATGGATTATAGCTTCGTCCATTTTTTCATTTGCTTGGTGAATCAATATTTTTTTGACATCATCAATTGCAATGCCGCTTTTGTCTAAACAGCTTTTCATAGCTGCAGGAACTTGCTTAAAGCAAATTCATATATTTTTCGTCCATACATTTTTATGTATTTTGTGTCAGGATCTAAATCGGGATTGTATGATTTACCAAAGAATAAGTATCCCGCTTCATCATTTGCAAAAGTGGCACTTTCGTATGATAATAAACCAGTTTCATCATCAGAAGCTTCGATAACAGATGCACCTGCTCCGTCAGAATAAATCATAGAATCTCTGTCATGATCATCTACAACTCTCGAAAGTGTTTCGGCACCAATTACTAAGCAACGTTTTGCCATGCCTGATTTGATGAAAGCATTTGCCTGTAGCACTCCTTCAATCCATCCTGGGCATCCAAAAAGAATATCGTAAGCAACACATTTTGGATTTTTAATAGCTAATTTGTTTTTTACACGTGTTGCTAAACTCGGTAGTATATCAGATTGTGTTGTTCCGTATTTTACGTCGCCAAAATTGTGTGCGAAAATAATATAATCAAGAGTTTCTGCATCAATCTTAGCATTTTCTATTGCTCTTTGTGCAGCAAAGTATGCTAAATCAGAAGATGTATATTGGTCTTCTGCATAACGTCTATTTTCAATACCTGTTATTCCTTTGAACTTATTGATGACAACTTCATTTGGGTAACCAAAAGGAGTTCCGTCTTCATTTAAAAATACATGTTCGTTAAAATCTGTATTCCTTATTTCTTTCTGTGGAATATAGCTTCCTATTCCAGTTATTTTTATTTTCATTACACAGTTTTTCCTAATAATTTAGGCTAATTTAGAAATAATATTATAATTACAACCATTACAATCATAATATTTACTATGCATGCATATAATTATGGAATAATTTCTGTTTTGCGAGAATAACTGGTTATTTATTAATTAATATTGGTGATTTTTGAATTTTTTATTAAGTAAATTGATGCTGTTCGAAAATTTATTTTTCAAAAATTTTATTATGTCAAAATAAATGCCTCGATTAATCGAGGCATTTATAAGAAAACACTTTGTTTTATAGGCTGTTATTGAATGCTGTTTTAATTAATTAATTCTTTCAAGAACAGTTGCTTTTCTGTTGATTTCTTCATTTATAATTTTTAAAGTTCCTTCTTTGCTAATTTCTGCAAAGATCTTTTTCCCATCTTTTAATCTTAAAGCACTAAATTGTAATTTATCATTGTCATCAACACTAATGGTATAAACTTCATATTCGCCAGAATTAAGTAACTTGGTATATTCATGAGTATCTAAATTAACTTTGTATAGATCTGTTTTTGTTGCGATATAATAATTTTCTTTTGAATTGGTAATTTTGCCATCTTGATCTATATGAGGTAATTCTATACTTTCAACTGAATTGGTGTTTTCGAAAAATTCCCAATTCATATTTCCCCAATTATAATAAGTATCTATAAATACAACTGAATTTGCTTTCTTGATCATAAATGACCCTTGACTAGATGTTCGAAACATCTGCCCAACACCATCAGGAATTGGGCCTCCATTAAGTGGCCATACTATACTGGTAGTGATGTTGTCACCATCGATGTCTATTTTATGAATTTTTGGGATGTAGCCTTCGTTCCATATATAAGTAATAAAATAGAACTTACCATTATTGCCTAACCAAAATTCCTTGTTCTCTCTTCCTTCTATTTTAACTTCATAAATTCCACCGTTTGCTTTTTTTATACGTAAACCATATTTATTAAGGCCATTACTTATACTATATTGATACATGCAGTTTCCTTTAGGGTCAACTTCAAAAAACATGGAAGTTTGTCCGCTAGGTAAATAATCTATTACATTGATATTATCTGGGTTGTTTAATGATAATTTTCCGATTGAATTATATCCTTTGTAATAATATATGTTTCCTTCTGAATCAGTTTTAGGTAAAATTTCCCCTAATTTTTTATTTCCAAATGAAAAATCTACAGATGAAGAATTAAAAATTGCTCCATCAGTTTTTCTTACTAGTATGCTAGTGTAACTTTGTGAAACTCCTTTCTCATCAGTATAATTAAAACTTCCTGAAAGCAAAACGTAAGACGAATTTAAGTTTTTTATGCTTTGTACTATTGGTTTAGAGCTAGTTGATGAGTTGTCTGCTTTTGTGAAATTTACTGGCAGGTATTTGCCATCAGCAGTGATTTTAAATAAATTTGTCTCAGTCGCAAGGTTTTTTCCAGTTGAAGATTGTTCAAGTATAACAAGACTTTTGGCATCTGAAATATTTAAGATTGTTTTCTGAGATTGATTGACGTTTCCATCTTCTTTTTTAATTCCATCTTCTTTGTCGCTTGAGCAACTAACGGATGATAATACTAAAAGAGCGCATAATACTTGTAAAGTTAGGTGCTGCCTCCCTAACAACAGGAGCATGTATTAAACCTTAGCAATACGTAACTGTCTGAGTAGTTTGTAACTTTAAAA
>NZ_JBXBAV010000047.1:0-2279 GCF_056783245.1 Flavobacterium sp. TC780
ACGTATTGCTAAGGTTAATACATGCTCCTGTTGTTAGGGAGGCAGCACCTTACTTTAAAGATCCTGAATTAGAAAAATTATTGGATAAGGCTATCCTTCAAAACCCTGATTATCTAATCCTTCAGGAGAGAATATTAATAGCCAACTCTCATCTAAAAGTAGCAAAACTAGCTTTGTTGCCTTCATTTGATATTGTGGCAGATGCTTCGGGTACACATTATGGTAAATATACTATGGATGGTGTAGGTAACTTTGATACGAACCTATCTCAGAATATATCAGAGAGACAAAGAATCGCTACAGATTTAACCCCAAACCTATTCCTTGCAGGAAAAGTTTCTTGGGAAGCTGATATCTGGGGTAAACTTAGCAACCGAAAAAAGGCTGCACGCCAAAGGTATTTTGCATCAAAAGAAGGAATGAGATTGCTGCAAACAAGATTACTTAGTGATATTGCAACGCTTTATTACAAACTTGTAGCTCTAGATAAACAAGCTGGTATTTATAAAAATAACCTAGCAACACAGCAACGAGCTCTTGATATTGTTTCTGCTCAAAGATCTGTTGGAAAAGCTACTGAACTTGCAGTGCAGCAGTTTAATGCTCAAAACAACAATATTCTTGCTGAGGCAGAACAAATAAACTTAAGTATTGATCAAACTGAAAAAGCGATATTGAACCTACTGGGAGAATACGGTGGAACTGTTACCAGAAGCAGTGATTTCTTATCAGGACATCTTGAGGTATTAAATCAAAAAATAAGTGTTGATTCAATAATCCATAACAGACCCGATGTAGCCGAAGCTTATTTTGAATTGTTAGCTACCAATGCAGATGCAAAAGCGGCACGTGCCTCTTTTTTTCCAACTGTAAATCTTGGGACGTATGGAGGTCTTAACTCTTTTTCTTTGCCTACATTTTTTGATAGCCAATCATTTGCATGGCAATTACTGGGCGGAATAACAGCACCGATTTTCAACAAAGGACAGATCAAACAAGACTTTTTTGTTGCCAACAAAAAACAACAAATTAGCTTCCTAAATTATCAGAATACGATAACTGTAGCTTATAATGAGCTAAGTGCTTTATTACATAGAACTGAAGCTTTTCAAGATGTTTTAACCTATAAATCAAAGGAAATAGAACACCTAGAAATTGCTGTAAATGTATCAAATGATTTGTATTTGAGCGGATATGCTAATTACCTTGAAATAATTAGTGCTCAAAAAAATAAACTTCAAGCTGAATTAGACTTTGTAGACATACAATTAAAAAATGCAGACTCACAAGTCTTATTATACAAAGCTTTAGGAGGAGGAATTAATTAAGAGTAGCTTACAGATTATTTTTTTAATTTCTAAAAAAAGATACAGTAGCCCTATTTAAACCAAGAGGAAGTCTCAATAAAATGAGACTTCCTCTTTTTATATTGTATCAATTTTAAAATTGTTAATCAATTAGTTTATACCCATATCCCCTCACATTTATGATTTGTATATTGAGATCATGACTTAACTTTTTTCTCAATTTTGAAATAAAAACATCCATACTCCGTCCATTGAAAAAATCATCATCACCCCATATTTTTTTTAAAACAGTAGAACGATCTAAAATTTCATTTTTATTCTCAATCAAAAAGTATAATAGTGAAGCTTCTCTATGTGTCAGTAATATAGTAGTCCCTGAATGATGTAATGTTTGTTTAATCAAATTAAAACTATAAGTTCCAATTTTTATATTTTCTTCTGTTTTATTGCTATTGATACGATTTAGTAACGAATGGATGCGAACAATCAGTTCTTCCATACTAAAAGGTTTTTTTAAATAATCGTTACCGCCAACATTAAAACCATCTACTACATCCTGCGTTTGAGATTTGGCAGTTAAAAAAATGATAGGCGTCTTTTTATCTAATTTTCGTATTTCTTTCGCTACGTTAAAACCATCCAATATTGGCATCATCACATCCAATACCAAAATATCTGGCACTTGCTTATTAAATGCAGCAAGCGTCTCTTTTCCATCTCCGCATAGTAAAACCTCGAAATTCCTTGTTTCTAAACTTTCTTTGATGATTACGGCTAAAGCGGACTCATCTTCGGCAAGTATGACTTTAATTTTATTAGACATCGTATAAAGTGATTTTAAAAATGGTCGTATTACTTATAACTAATTCTAATGTTCCTCCGTGCTTTTCTATGATTTTCTTAGCATAGTATAATCCAATTCCAAATCCTTTAGGTGCTGCCTCCCTAACAACAGGAGCATGTATTAACCTT
>NZ_JBXBAV010000048.1:0-36052 GCF_056783245.1 Flavobacterium sp. TC780
AAGGTTAATGCATGCTCCTGTTGTTAGGGAGGCAGCACCTATTTATAAGGGCTTTACAAAATATTAGTACTATTTGTTATCAAATTTATATAATTTTAACCAATAAAATACTTACAAAAGAAGTGATTTAACAAAATTAACAGTTTTTGTTAAATAATTTTATTTGTGTTTTTAGTAATAATTATCTGATTATCATTCTGAGCCCAGTAAAATTAATAATCGAGTAAAAATCAGTATGTTATGAAAAATAATATAGAATACTATTTTAAATTTTTTATTTCGTTTAGTAAATGTGAAAAATGGCTTTACAATTTTTGGTAATATTTAAAATAAAAATAGGGCTATGAAAAGAGAATAATATTCTTACAGACTTTGAGTATTCTGAATGAAATAAAAATGCATAAAATTTTTACAAATAATTTAATAACTTTGACTTAATTAGAAGGTTTAAATGTTTAAAATAGAAACTATTATAAACGAATTTTATCTAAATTAAGAAGTGATAAACAGTCACAATAGTAATTTTTATTGTCTAACATTGATATAAATTGTTAGAATTATCTCTAATAGCTATAGTAAATGAAGACACAAATTGCTTTTCTCTTATTTATGATAACGACAATCAGCTTTTCTCAAAGTTCTGATAAATGGAAGCAATACATAAAAAAAGAGAGCGAAAGCAAATTTGAGAAATACGATTTTACATCTTTAGAAAATGCGCATCATAACAAATACAAGGTTGTAAAAAAATCGGATGATATTTTTGTATTGTAGAAAACGAAAGTTCAGAATCTAATCAGTCTTTAAAAAAAGTACTTCCCGCTAATAATTTATGGAAATTACCATCGAATTTCTCAAATCATGAGAAAGACAAGTCATATATTGTAGCAACAGATACAATAAAATCGTTGGTTGTGACTTAAAATCAATGAATATTTCTGATATCACAGTAGTAGGCAACAATCTTGTAATTATAAAAAGTAACTCCAGAAAAATTATTGATGAGATTATATCTTTGAACAGTGTGTCTTCTATTTCGCAAGAATCGTTACAACCAAAAGGGGAGTCTAAAATAATAGATCAAAATTTCAGCATCAATTACATAAATAAAGCTCATGCTAATTTTCCTGTTTTAACAGGCGAGAATCAAATTGTAGCTATCAAAGATGATTTTTTTGATCTAAATGATATCGATCTATTAAGCAAGCACATTCCTTCGGCTACACAATCGGCTACAGTATCAAGCCACGCAACTGCTATGGCAACCATAGTTTCCGGATTAGGAAATAGTTCTGTCTTAGGAAAAGGAGTTGCTCAAAAGGCTAAGATACAATCATCCGACTTTTTGAATATCTATCCTGATGAAGTAACCACTTTAGAAGGTGCTACTACACAAAATCATTCCTACGGAACAGTAATTGAGAATTTTTATGGTTCTCTAGCTAATGCTTATGATTCTCAATTATTCGTAAATACTGATTTAACCCATTGTTTTTCTTCTGGTAATAGTGGACTTGAAGGTTATAAAACGATTACAGGTAATTTTAAGCAATCCAAAAATAGTATCCTATTGGGTGTATTGATCAAAACGAAGTAATTATGCCATTTTCTTCAAAAGGGCCAGCTTATGATGGGCGAATAAAACCGGAGCTGGTGGCTTTTACACACAAAGTACCTCAAATTCTACAGCATTAGTTACAGGAATTATTACCCTTATGAAGGAACATTATAAAATTATAAACAATAGCTCTTTGACTAATGCTTTAACAAAAGCGATTTTAATTAATAGTGCAAAAGATTTAGGTAATATCGGTCCAGATTTTATTTATGGCTATGGTAATATTAATGCGGATAAATGCCTAAAAACGATTAGCGAAAATAGAATCATATCTGGTAATTTAGTTTCTGGTCAGACAAAATCACATAAAATTACGTTTCCACCGAATGTAAAAAAATTAAAAGTCACATTAGTTTGGAACGACTTGCCAGCTGCAATCAACAGTAATATTAGTCTGGTGAACGATTTAGACATAGAAGTCATTTCGGAAGACAACACCACTTTTTTACCATGGATTCTTAATCCTGATGCTCCTCAAGAACAAGCTAAAAGAGGGAAAGACAAACTTAATAATATCGAGCAAGTGGTTATTGAAAATCCCATTTCAGGATCTTATACTATTGCTGTTATTGGTGCATATATCTCAAATGCAGCTCAGGATTATAGCATTGCCTACGAATATGAATTAGGAAATCAATTTGAATGGAATTATCCTGTTAGTAATGATAATTTCCCCTATGATGGTAAAACTATTTCTCCTTTTAAATGGGATTCTTCATTTTCGGGAACCTCAGGTCAATTGTCAATTAGTTATAATAATGGACAGACTTGGGAAATTATTGCAAGTGGTATAAATCTAGATAGTGAGCAATTTACTTATACACCTACAGAGCGAAAATTCTCAAAAGCAAAATTAAAAATGACCATTGGTACTATTGATTACATTTCTGATAGTTTTACGATTTCTTATGATTTAAATATCCGAACTAGTTTAGTTTGTGACGGCACAACAGAAATTAATTGGGACAAACCCACTGATGTTGTTTTATTTAATATTTATCAATTAACAGGGGATCATTTCGAATTTAAAGAACAAACAACAAATGCTAATTATACCTATACGAATGGAAAAACTCATACCGTTGTTCCTTTATTTGACAATAGCGAAGGAATAAAAAGCGAGTCTACATTGCAGTATGATCAAAATTCAAATTGTTATTTTGAATTAACTTTAGCAGAAGTTTATGAGGAGAATAAAATAAAGGTTAGTGCCAGTCTTTTTAGCTTGTATAATATCAAAAGGTTAGAGTTAGTCAAAATAATTAATACTTCGGAAAAGTGTTATCAGCACAATAAATGATGTCAACTCTAAAACATTTGCTTTTATAGATACTGTCCCAATAAAAGGCAGCAATAGATATAAAATAAATATAATTTTGAGAAAACAATAATGTATTCAGTTCTCCAATTCTAGATGCTAATTATTTAGGGGATGATTCATTTTTTTACCCACACTATTAAGCAAAGATGAAGAATTAAATATTGAAGCCAAAAAAGAGGGAAATGCTATTTTCTATTTATACAATATTAGTGGACAAAACACTATTACTTTTCCATTGTTTTCTAAAGCCAATACTATCAATCTGAACAATATTGCTTCAGGGATTTACATCTACAAAATAATAACAGGCTTAGGGGGAAACCAAACAGGAAAAATTGCAATTTTTTAAACATATAAGAAAGTTATTTTTAGGTTTCTGTTTATTATCCTAAAATCACGTATTACTACCTAGTATCATATTTTTCTTATTTTTTATATTGCAGTAATCAAATCTACAACCTAATCTATATGCAAAACGAATTATCAAAAAAGGCAGCTATTGATTGTGAGACCAATCCTGCTTTATCCCTTAAGAAAATGTTTATTGATACAACCATGGGAAATCGTATCATTGCAGGACAATGCCCTGTTCGCAGAGGAGTATTCCTTAAACCTCATGGTGTTGCAAAGGCCGATTTTATAATAATGCCAAGATACCACCAGAATACAAAGTAGGAATCTTTGCTCATGATCATTTTGAAGCCTGGGTACGTTTTTCAAGCGATACCGTTCCTTATGCTCCTGATATGAAGACTACTGTGGGAATAGGAATTAAGCTGTTTGGAGTATCAGGTAAAAAGCTATTGGAATCTAGTGAAAATGCAACTACTGCCGATTTTATTTTACAAAATATGAATGTGTTTTTTGTAGATAATGCTACCGAAATGTGCAAGTTTACTAAGGCAGGAGTAGTCGATCATGATTATAATCTGTATTTAAAAGACCATCCTGAAACTGTACGTATTTTGGATGAAATGGAAAAAGTTGTTTCTAGCTGTCTAACGACGCCTTACTGGAGTGGACTTCCATATTCTTTTGGGGAAGGTCATTTTGTAAAATACAAATTGGAACCGATTGACCCACCGTTTAGCACGCCACCATCACAAAACTCAGCTGATTATTTGCAGGCTGATCTACAAGCTCGTCTGAATATGGGTGAGGCACAGTTTAAATTTATGGTTCAGTTTAGTACAGATCTTGAAAAAATGCCATTGGATAAAGCAATGACACCTTGGGATGAAACAGAATCTGTTCCTGTTCATATCGCTACATTGGTTATTCGAAAACAGGATATTACAAATCAGGGACAAGCAGAATATGGAGAGAATCTTTCTTTTAATCCGTGGCGTACTTTAGAAGCACACAAACCACAAGGTACTATTAGCGATGCCCGTAAAATTGTATATGAGGCTGGAGCCGATTTAAGACGTTTTAAAAATGGTGTTCCCGCTGTAGAACCAATTGTACCAAGACAATTAAACAACCAATAACTAGCATTATGGATACTAAAAATATAAAAAAAGTAGCTATTTATCCAGCAATCGGAATAGCTAGAATTGGAAATTCTCCTGAGTATTATCTAGCCTCTGATTTACCAGGCGTAGCTCCAGTTGCTGAAGGTGGTTTTAAAGACGGCGACAATTTATTTAAAAAACAGGTGCCTTTGTTTCGTATTTATGCTTTGGATGAAAATGACAATCCGCTTTATGAAATTAATATGGATACGGCAACAGATGTAAATATTGAATGGGATGTGCATGTAGCCAATAGGAAAGCGGCATGGTATCAGTTTAATAATGCTTTGGATTTAGGAGAATATAGTATTCCAAGTTTAAAGCGTAACGGAGGTATTACAGGTGCAGACAGAGAGCAGCTTGTTATTGACCCAGGACCAAGAAAAATTAGTGGTAAAAATATATCTGGTAAAGACTATCAGCTGGATACAGGGAAATTTTTTGATAAAGAAGTTTCTTTGGGTGAGTTAAAAACGGATGACAAAGGGCGTTTGTTATTTTTTGGTGGTGACGGAAAAAGTGAATCCCGACTTAATATTCGTGCCATAACTTTTGCTAATAACGACGACTGGCATGATGATACTTCAGATGGTGTTGTAAGAGCCAAGGTAACTATTGGTGGGCAAACATTTGATGCTAAGCCTGCTGTTGTAGCTTGTACTCCGCCAAATTTTGGGCAGGGATTATTTCCTGTGGTGAGTATGTTGGATGTAGTTCAGGATTTGTATTTAAAGGAAGGCTGGATAGCTCCAAAAGGGACAGTAAATTTTTATGAAGATATCTACCCTATATTATCCCGAATGAGTACTACACAATGGGTTAATGAAGGTTTCTTTGTTTTGTTTGGTACAGATTCTCCAAGTGATTTTAATAATCCGGAGTTCATCAGTCAGTTAGAAAATCCAGGGACTCAATTTGAATCAGAAAGAAAACGAGTATTTGAATGGTTTAGAGATCATCAATCAAATGAATATGAACCAACTAAATTACCTCCTCATTATGGAGATTTATTTGGTGACTACGAAGATTTACCAGCGGTTGACTTATCTGTAACAGCTACCCAATATGAAATGCTTCGCCAGTGGTCTGAAGGTAATTTTGTAACGGGAAAACGAAAAGAAATTGTTCCTTTTGACGAATTATCAGTAAACGAACAGGTTGATGCATTATTAAAAGCTCCATTGGAAGAATGTTTAGGAGGTCCTTTTCATCCTGGAATCGAGATTACATGGCCATTTAGGCATCTTATGATGTGGGACGAACCTTTTCGCTTAAAAGTTTTACCTAAAAACGAAAAAGTTAAAGATGATTATGGAGGTATTATCACTTCAGAAATTGCTTTGTCTGAAAATGGGCCATTAGATGGAACAGGCATGGATCGCTTACACGTTGGTTAGGCGGTGCCATGGCAAACAGATGAAGCCAGTTGTATGTCGGGTTATGATGTAACTCTTTATTTACCATTACCTTCATTTTGGTCAGTACGAGTTCCTAATACAATATTATCAATGGATAGTTACAACCGATTGAAAGCGACAACAACAAATGATGGACGAAGTTGAAAACATTTCTCTTATCGTGTAGATTGGATGCGTGATTTATATTCAAACTATGTACCGCGTATTAATAATATGGTTTCTCAAATGGCATCAGTTGGGGATTATTACTAAACAGGAACTTGATACACAATCGCAATTTTTACCCGATACCTTATGGGTTGAAACCGATCGAGAAGGACCAGCAGGTATTGATCCAACTTTAGAACAGGTAAAACATGCGAAAGAGAAAGTACTGTCGGTGCGCAATTATTAAGAGCTACACCACGCGAAAGTCATCCATTAAAAAGACACAAACTATAGTAACTCGAATTTCCATACCTGTAGTAATTATTGGTGGTGGTCCAGCTGGTCTGGCAACTGCCTTAACATTGCGCGAACATCATATTCCATGTGTTGTAATAGATAACCAATGGAAAGCACTGTCTAAACTTGCGAAATCACTAGCTCCCAGTGCTAATACTGTATTCCGAAAATTAAGTTTGGAAGAAATATTGACTTTCTGAAGTTCATAGTTTATATGTAGGTAATAACGTTGTGTGGGGCGATTCATCGCTCCGCCAGCGTTACTTTTTAAATGAACCATATGGAGACGGAAGGCATTTGAATCAAACTATTTTGAAAAACAACTTCGGGATATTGCTATTGAAAGAGGTGTAATTATTTTAGAAAATTACCGGCTTACTAACATTACACAGCAGGAGAATAAAATGATTGTGAGTTGTTGTCATTCTGATAATACAACAAGAACGATTACTGCCGATTTTGTAGCCAATTGTAGTGGTAGAGCCTGGATCGTATTAAAAAAATGGGAGTTAAGAGACAGATTTATCGATAATCTGGCTTCTTATCATTTTATACAGAACAATCAGAAGAGTCTTTAAAAGGAATGACCTTTATCGAATCGGTAGAAGATGGTTGGTGGTATGCCGCTCCGCTAGCTGATAATAAAGTAATTGTCAATTTTATATCGGGATAGCATATAGTATTAGAATAATACTACTTCACTTAAATGGTGGCATTCAGTAAAATTGCTACTACTCAATATCTTAAAAACTGCTCTTCCTGAAATAAAATCTTTAACAACCGTAGTAGGTATTAAAACTGCTACAACATCTTTATTAGATAAGCCAGGTGGTAACAATGGATTGCTGTGGGTGATGCATTGTGTACTTATGATCCATTAACTTCTTTTGGAATTACAAATGCACTTGTAAGTGGACATAACGCTGCAAATGCAATAGCTGGTTTTTTAAATGGTAATACTGATTCATTGTCTGAATATATTACTTTTCTCAAATGGCTTTGTTTAATAAGTCAGTTGCTTTGTTGCAAAATCAATATCAATCTGAACAACGTTGGACTAAGCATCCTTTTTGGGAAAGAAGACAATTGTAATGGATGATAGATGGTTTGATATAGGATAAGTATTTGGTCTGTAGGTAATTACTCAATTACTTCTGCTTGTTTTGAAAAACAGGTAAAAGTACTCGTAATCAATACGTTATATTTGTTTAATTTAGATGCCCTGTAAAACAATTGATAAATAGTTTTACGATGAAAAAATACGTCACATCCGAAAAACCTTAAACGAGTAGGAAATCCCAAATACTTTTTATTATGTCACAATCAACATTTTCTTGGTCCTTAGAGGCTTAAGAGTCTCGTGGAAATTTATGGCTAAGATGGAGTACCAATTCACCATTTAGAGCACAACAAGGGCAAATTCACGTATATAATGCGGGCTTCCCTTCAGATCCCAAAAAGAAACCAAAGCATGGTCTTGGGATAACGAAAATAATGCAAACTGGGATACTGGACAAAAATGGGGCACAGGATGGAATTGTGCTTACATTGCTGAGAGAAGCCCAAATGGACCTTATACTTATTTTATTAAATTGACAACTACAAGTGCTATGGGACCTAATGTTCTTAAAGTTCAAGAAGTAGTTACAGAGCAGTAAAATAAGGGTATTGATTTAGAATAGCTTATATGAAAATGTTCTTCATATAAGCTATTTTTTTGTAAATAACAATGGGCAAAAGTAGTATGCAGTAAGTGAATTTTGGATTCAATTAAAATTTTAGAGTATGGTTGGAGAAAATTGAAGAAGTAAATTGCTTCTTACTTAAGTATATTAAAATTTTGAATCTCACTTTCCCATATTACTGTTAGCGGTTTGTACTTTTTTACGGATTGTTTTTCATTATAATTTCTTTTACGCCCCCTTTTGTCAAAATTATAGAATTGTAAATTCCTGATTTGTTTTGTACAAATTCGATAGTTCTGTCATTATTGTCTGCTCTAAAAAATTTTGTTTTTGACTCAGGTAAGAGTTCCATTTCTAAGCTATTATAAAATAGCTTTTCTCCGTTTTTGATTATTTCAATTTCCCCATACTTGCCTGTATAGTTATCATATTGCGTAATGTCTGCTTTAATTTGGTGATGTTTGTAAGGAAGCTCTACTTCTTTTTGTAAAGCAATTGCAGATAACGCATAACCGATGATATATGAAGGGGATTCATTATTAGAAAGTACAGTAACTAAAATTTTGTCATCAGTAAATCGATTAAAAGAGGTCATTGTACCAAAGAAACCGCCATCATGGGCAATAAGTTGATGTCCATGATTGTAAAATGGATTAATCATAAGTCCATAGCCATAACTTTGGTTGTTGTAGAAGTAAACATTCGCTTTTTCATATCTGCTGATATGATAGTTGTCCATAAAGCGCTTGGTCCCATAATGCCAAATCTTCAACAGTAGAATAAACACCATCATGACCAAGGTTAAAACCCCAATTGATGTATGGATTATGAATATATCCGTTTTCGGTTATATGATAAGCCTTTGCTTTTCTTAGGATTATTGAATCATTATTACTGACTCCTGTGTTCTTCATTCCTACTTTTTCAAATATATTTTTCTTCAAATAAACAGCATATTTTTCACCAGATACTTTTTCAATGATTTTTCCCAATAGATAATAGCCAATATTGCTATATTCACTTTGGGTTCCTGGTGTAAATTCATAAGGTATTTTTTTTATTTCATTATAGGCAGAATCAGCCGAAATGGTAGTTAATGCTAATTCTTTAAAACCTAAACCAAGTCCAGATGAATGAGATAATAACATATGAATAGTAACGCTATCAGCTTTAGGGTAATCAGGGAAAAATTTACTTAACTTATCATCAAGAGACAATTCCCCTTTTGCTACTAATTGAAGAATAGCCGTTGCAGTAAATTGTTTTGTTACCGATGCTAACTGAAATTTAGTATCTACTGTATTTTTAATATTCCATTCGTAATCAGCTAGCCCGTAAGCCTTTTTTAGTAAAACGGAACCGTTTTTTGTGACAATAACAGCTCCGCTAAAATTATTTATTTCGACTTGGGCTTGCATGTATTTCGCAAGATTAGTTGATATGTTTTTTTGTCCAAAAAATAGAGTTGGAAGCAGAAAGAATATCAAAAATAGTCCTGATTTAGTTATTTGATGTGCTTTTTTCATTTTAGTTTTTACAGTTTGAAATTATTTTAGTTAGTATTTTATCTAGTAATTCAATTTCGTTTTCTGATAATCCTTCAAGAGCAATCTGCCTGTTTTTGTGTATGACTGGAGTTAATAATTCAATTGTTTTTTTACCTTTTTCTGTGATTTCAAGGTTGAATTTTCGTCTATCTACTTCATTTATTGTTCTTGTTAGGTACTCTTTTTTTACCATTAACTCTATGATTCGCGTAATAGAAGTATTGTCTTTAAAAATCAATTCAGCTATTTCCTTTTGAGAATAATCAGAATTTTGATTAATCATAATTAGTAATAAACACTGATCAACTGTTATATCATTTACAATTTTCTTTATGTTTTTCTGTGAAATTTTCCTATACTCTTTTATTGTCTGTTCCACTGTATAAAGAACAGTTCCTGTTGGGTTATTTTTTTTCATATTAAAAATAGTTGCTATAGTTATAATTGATGTAAATATAGTTGTTGTGTCAATTAAATAAAAATAAATTATCAATTTTTTTAATAAGTATTTATTTAAAGCTTTTAAATTTTCAAATAATCGAAGAAAAGAAAGATATATGTATTGCTTTGTGTGTCAAGCGGAGTAGTAATTAAATAAGCTAGAAGCTATTTTTAAGTTGTTGTTTTTTGCTGATTTACTTTATTATTAATTTTTAATTGAATTGTTTTAAGGTTTTATAGGCTAATATCACTGAAGATATTATTTTATTGTAAGTATTATCCTTATATTGGAAGATGTTTAAAAATAAATATGATATGATTCGATTTTTGAAAAAAGATAAAAATTTTAGAAATGCATTGTTTGTTTTTATAATTGCTTTTTCTCCCCTTTCTTGCCTTTGAACCTTTATTTGAAAATTTAGGGCAAAAGGCATCTCAGGAGTTCGCCGCGGCAATTTTGAACATCTTCGCGGCTGTTATTACAATGGTTTTGTTAAGCAAACAATCAGAAACAGAGCTGGAGCGAAGCCGTAATGAAAAAGTATTTGAACAAAAAATAGTGTTATTTAATCAAGTATTGGATTTTTTACAGACTATTTATGAAGACCTTGATGGCGCAAATAAAATAAAAATCAGTCGTGTTAAGATTACACAATTAGAATTTTTACTAGCAAAAATGGTAATGGTTGGTAATGATAAAACGATAAAAGAGTTTAAATCTTTATATCAGAATATAACCAATAATTATGTTCCCGAAACGCAAATACTCACCTTGAATATAAGCCATAAACATACTATTTTCCGTTTTGCAGATTATTGTAGAGAAGAGTTAGGATTATCGGACAAAAACTTAGAAAAAAGAAATATTAGAGGATATCGTATTGCAAGGAGAATTGTTTTATTATCTTGAACAAAAAGAGTCTTTAGATTTTGACACTTAGGAGACAATTAAAGATATCTATGGTTTTTTAGCCTTTGATTTAAGTATACCTATCGAAAATATTAAGTTCCTCCCAAATGGATTTGAAGCCTTCATAAATAAAACTCAAGATAAAACAGTACGATTTCTGGAATGTTTAATTGATAAACAGGAAATATATATTAATATTCCGGTTCCTGATATGATAAAAGATTTTCAGTTAAATGATAATACATTTAAAATAAGACCATCAGAGAGGAATAAATTTATAGGACAACAAGTTACTATAGAAAAAGCAATTGAAGACAGTTACGAGTTTGTTAAAAAGCAGAAGGTATAAGTGAATTTTTTATAAAACTGAAAATGCTACAGGATTGTTTCTGATTATCAGAAGATAAATTATGATCTAATCTATAACTAACAAAGCTCGCATTATGATTAAATAATCACAGTGCGGGCTTTGATTAAAAAGAATTAATTCATTTTTTATTGACCTTTCCAGTAGCTTACAAGTATATTATACAATTCTTTTGTATCTAAAAAAAAACAGACTTTTTTACTGTTATTAAGTGCGCTAAATATGGAAAACTCCTATTGTTAAAGGAAGCTAGTTTTTAAATCAATTTGAGTATTATTTCAAAGACTAGATAGTATGTTAAAAGTATTTTTTATCTCAAAGCAAAGAAGGTAGACAAAAAAGTGAATCTTTTATTTTACTCGTTTGCCTTACAAAAGAATTTCAGTGCGTGTTTAAAAATCTATTTCCAAAGGAAATGGACTTTGCTGGAACCTTAGTAATGTTTTAAAATTCGAAAATAATATTTCCTCATAGCAGAACAGTGTCTCCTGTTGTTTTTAAATTATAAAAATAAAGCTGGTAAGTGTTTTTATTTAAAATAATTCTAAATAATGTTTCTAAAAAAACATATTTATAAGAATATATTCTTAAGTTTGTCTTAAAATTAATGTTTTGATTCTACATTCTTATATTATATGATTTAATTGAGAGTGTATTCTTGTCATTTTGGGTAATTAGAATTATAAGCTTTAAATAATTTAATCAGTATTAATCTCTTAAAATTTATGAAAAATAAACTAAATAAATCAATTTCATTTCTCGCATTAAGTGTTGCAATTGTTTTTGCAGGTTGTCAAGAAGATGAGATTGGTACATTAAATCAAGAATCAGTTACTAACGCAAAAGAATGGTTTGATAATAAAAAGCCAAGCTTAGATGCCTTAAAGTATGTAGAGATTATCGACTGGAGTAATGCTATTGTACTTAATAATAATGGTGAGGCAATTGAAGATCCACTAATATTAGTAGACAATGTGTCTACAAATGTTGTTGATGACGTAGAATACAAAAGTTTCATAAGATTGTTGCTAATTAAAGATAACGTTAATTCATATAAAGTTTTCGACATAGTTTACACTACCAAAGACGAATCATTCAAAAATAGTGATAAATCATTTAATATTCTTAATATTAGTTCTCATTATTCAGGATTTATTACGATTCAAAAAAGTAATAATACAATTTCATACTCAGGAAAATACGAGAATGGGAAATTTTTAGAGTTGCATAATTTAGATCAGGGGCAGAATTTAACCAATAGGCTTGTGTGTAAATATTACGTGACTGTAGGTCCTTATACAACATGTAGTAATTGGGTGTGGTATCCTGATTACGGCCCTGGAGCTCTACCTCCTGGATATATGCCTGGAGTCTCAGGACCACTTTTTCCAAATGGTTTTCCTTATACTGATCCTTGTATGGCAGCAAGAATAACAACGAGTGTTTCGCAAAATAGCGGTTTTATAAACGCTAAAAGTGCAGTTATACAAGCTGGTATGGATGGTAATGAACATAGTATTACTTTAGGAACAGCAGTTTCAGGTGTATTTACCCAAGCGGCAATGAATAATGGAGGAACAAATGGCGTGAAAGTAAACGAAACTCTCAAAGGGGCTTGGGGGGCAATTCACAACCATCCAAATAATACTCCATTATCCTCAGGTGATATTTATACTGCTGTCACATTAAATACTAGACACCCTGATTTCGATACATCAATAATTATAACAGGAGGAGAAACATATGCGATTGTAGTTACCAATCTTGCAAATGCTCAGAATTTCGTTAAAAATAATCCACCTGTAATAACTGCATTGTATCCTCCCGAATTTCCAGATTCTATTTTTGATCAGATATTAGATGTCAGAACTAAATTAGGAGAATCACTTGATTCAAGAACAGCAGCAATAGCACAGGTTTTAGATGAAAATAATTCTGGAATTACATTAATGAAACAAGATAACGGGGGGAAGTTTAACCCAATTAAATTTCAAAAAATGACACAATCAGACGGCTCAGTAACATACGTAGCTGTTCCGTGTTAACTAAAAAATAAAATAAAATGAAAAATACAATTAAAATTATAGCAACTCTATTATTTTTAATAAATACTAGCTGTAAAGCTCAGCAAATGGTTCAAACACCAGTTGATTCGTATAAATTAAAAACAAACGAAAAGCAGTTCATAGATAAGCCTTTAAATGTTTTATTGAAAGAAATAAAACCAGAAATAAAGCTTGTTTTAGGGACAGTAGATTATCCATCTTATTTTGTTTTCCGATTTATAAGCAGAGAAGAATTCAATAAAAAACCATCAAACGGAAGTACAATAGGACTATATATATATGTAAAAGAACCATTAGATTGGGATTTTAACAAAAGACCTAAAGGGAAAGAGTATCAATGGACCAAGGAAGATGCCGAAAAATATGGTAATCTTACGGTAATCCGAATAAAGGTTAATGGTAAAGAATAATTTATTGACACTGTTCTAATCTATAACTAACAAAGCCCACATTATGATTAAATAATCACAGTGCGGGCTTTGATTAAAAAGAATTAATTCATTTTTTATTGACCTTTCCAGTAGCTTACAAGTATATTATACAATTCTTTTGCATCAATATCAATCTCAGAGGCAGAGTACATTAAGTTTAATTCAGAATTTTGCTCATCATGGGCCATTTTCCACATTATTTTTGAAAGACGGTTACGGTATTTTTGTGGATTACCAATTGTAGTAATAACTAAAGCGTCACCTCCCGTATCATCTAATTGGATATCTGTGACATCAGACCATTCAACTCTGCCAAAAGCTTTAGATAATGGAGTGGTTTTTCCAGTAAAACCTGTTGTGTCAATTTGAATTAATGGGGATTTATCTCTCATGCCAGCTAGGCTTTTAAATGAAAAGAAAAGCATGATCAAAAGAAAACCACCAGAAAGAACTGCCGGTTTTGTTTTAAGCTCCCCGCCAAAAGTTCCTATGCAGTATAAAAATATGATGGCTAATAGAAAAGTAATAGATCCAACATATAAAAATAAATTTCTGGTTTTTTTTGCATTTCGATATAATTTTGTTTCTTCTCTCATGGGTATACTATATTATAATTAAAAAATAATAGTGCAATTTATTATTAATAAATATAAGATGTGCTATTAAAAATAAGTAGTTACTTATGTAATTGATAACTTTTTGGTTTTTAGGGTTATAGATGCTTTGTTGTATTTGTGACTAAATTTTATGAGGGAATTATCAATGATCTCATTTATTATTGGGTAAGAATCCATTTGGAAGAAATTATTTAGTTATTGTGTAGAACTATTAAAGGGAAGGATACTCTTAAAAGAATATAGAACAGGTGAATTTTAATAGCTGCAAGCTGACATTCAATTTGTTGTATATATGGCAAGAGAAGAAGGGGAAATAGGCTTAATATAAAAGAATTATAATTGGTGTAATGAACTCATTTTTATAAAACTTGAGATAGTATTCGTACAATGTCATTTTTTTTGCTTAATATTAGAGATTAATAAAAAGATAATCAAAAGTATTAGAAAACAAAATCGTTTTATATATTTGATTTCATGATAATTTTTGCATTATTTGCAAAATAAAAGCAAAAAGCCCGAGATAAATTAATTATTAATAGTAAGTATACCTATGTCATTTTCAAGTCTATTTCGAAAAAAAACAGTACAAGATATTTTAAGTCAAGTTGAGAAGAATAATACTGATGGTAGTGATTCCTTAGGTAAACATTTAACAGCACGTGATTTAACAGCTTTTGGTATTGCCGCAATTGTAGGTGCAGGTATTTTTAGTACAATTGGTAAAGCTAGTGCCGACGGAGGACCAGCAGTTATTTTTTTGTTTCTATTTACAGCCATTGCTTGTAGTTTTGCTGCTTTTGCGTATGCAGAATTTGCTTCGATGGTTCCAGTTTCAGGAAGTGCTTATACATATTCTTATGTTGCTTTTGGTGAAATTATAGCTTGGGTCATTGGTTGGGCATTAATAATGGAATATTCGGTCGGGAACATAACCGTTGCTATATCATGGAGTGACTATTTTACGGGATTGCTCGCCAGTGGAGGAATTCATTTGCCCCAATGGGTTCAAATGGATTATTTAACAGCCTCTAACGGATTTAAAGACGCAACAGCTTTAATGCATGGTGGAAAAGCATTTGAAAATCTAGAACCAGCTTTACAATCAGCATATACAGCATGGACTACATCACCAATGATAGG
This sequence comes from Flavobacterium sp. TC780, assembly GCF_056783245.1. Lineage (NCBI taxonomy): Bacteria > Pseudomonadati > Bacteroidota > Flavobacteriia > Flavobacteriales > Flavobacteriaceae > Flavobacterium > Flavobacterium sp. TC780. The sequence continues at coordinate 15,520 of NZ_JBXBAV010000048.1, forward strand.
TTCATTTCATTTTGTAGCCGATTTACCAGCTTTATTAATTATTATCCTGATTACTGCATTGATTTATCGCGGGATGAAAGAATCTCGTAACGCAAGTAATATAATGGTTGTAGTAAAATTATGTGTAGTGCTTCTGGTTATTGCAGTTGGTGTTTTTTATGTAGATACTGCCAATTGGGATCCTTTTGCACCAAACGGAGTAACAGGAGTCTTAAAAGGAGTTTCAGCCGTATTCTTTGCTTATATAGGATTTGATGCAATTTCAACAACTGCCGAAGAATGTAAAGATCCACAACGTGACTTACCAAGAGGAATGATGTGGGCAATTATAATTTGTACCATTTTATACATAGCAATCGCATTAGTACTTACGGGAATGGTAAGTTACAACCAACTTAATGTTGGAGATCCACTTGCTTTTGTATTCGAGAAATTAGATTTAAAATGGATGTCAGGAATTATTGCAGTAAGTGCAGTAGTGGCAATGGCGAGCGTTTTATTGGTTTTTCAGATGGGACAGCCTCGTATCTGGATGAGTATGAGCCGTGATGGATTATTACCAAAACGTTTCTCTAAAGTACATCCTAAATTTAAAACACCATCTTACGCTACTATCGTAACAGGATTTGTTGTTGCAGTTCCTGCTTTATTCTTAAATCTTACTATGGTAACCGATTTATGTAGTATCGGAACATTGTTTGCCTTTGTATTAGTTTGTGCAGGAGTTTTGGTATTGCAAAACAAACCAAATATTCCAAGAGGGAAATTTAAAACACCATATATAAATTCAAAATTTATAATGCCTCTTTTATTGATTATCGGCTTAGTGTTTTCTTTTGGATACAACAAAAAGGCAACAATGAGTTTTATTATGAATGAGACTCAAATTAATGAATCGGCAGATATAATTACTTCTTTAGATAAAAGCCATACAAAAAAGGTATACGATTATTTAGTAACTGTTGATGCTAATAATGCTACAACCGGAAAGCCTGATTTAGAACAAATATTGAAGCAGTATCAAAAAGATGAAACAAAGTATGCTAGTGTAATTGCAGGTTTACCAGTTGCAGATTCTATTAAATATGAAAGTGGTTTAAGCTTGTTTAAGCATAAAATACCAATGTGGATTTTCTTAATCGTTTTGGTTGGATTAACCGTTTGGGCTTTTAGACAAAATTTATCTTTAATTCCATTATTGGGTTTAATTTGTTGTCTTTATATGATGGCAGAATTAAGTGTTTGGAATTGGATTTACTTTACGGTTTGGTTACTTATAGGGCTTTGTATTTATTTTGGCTTTAGCCGTAAAAATAGTAAACTGAACTTAGAGAAATTGTAAGTTTATAGTTCCGTGAAAACCGATTGATTTTGAAAATATAAACAATTCTATCCGTATAGCAAAAGTCGTTCTGAGTTAAATATCAGAGCGACTTTTGTTTTTATATGACTTGATGATTTAAATCTGTTTGCGTCTCTAAGCATAAATGTTATAAATCTAGTCAGTATAAACAATTACCATAAAAAAATCCGCTTAGAGATAACTCTAGCGGATTCAAACAAACCAATTAAAAATTAAGCAAATTTATTTATAAAGAAATGTTTCATGTTTATAGTACCCCAAGCTCGACCATGCAGGCTTTCATCATTTGATAGGTTCTTTCGATGTCATTATCCAATCCTATTGAGAAACGAATTAATCCATCAGTTAAACCCATTTCGGCTTGTTCTTCTAGTGGAATTTCACTAGAAGTAGAGGTTCCTGGAGCGCTAAATAGGGTTTTGTAGAAACCTAAACTTACCGCTAAATATCCTAGATTTCGTGCCTGCATCAGTTCCATTAATTCATTGGCTTTGGCCAGAGAACCAACGTCTATTGTAAGCATTCCACCAAAACCATATTCAGGATTAATCATTGTTTTGTATAATTCATGGCTAGGATGACTTTTTAAACCAGGGTAAACAGTTTTAAGACCATCTTTTTCAAATTTATCAGCCAGAACATGAGCATTATGGCTGTGTTGTTTGATACGAATATGTAGCGTACGCAGGTTTTTCATTACACTAGCCGAACGTAAACTGTCCATTGTAGGGCCTAAAAGCATACTTGCACCACTATTTACATTTTTTAAGCTATTTATGAATTCTTTCGAAGCACATGTAACTCCACCAACAGTATCGCTACTGCCGTTTATGTATTTTGTTAAACTATGAATCACGATATCTGCACCTAATTTTGCTGGTGAAACCGACAAAGGAGAGAACGTATTGTCAACAACTAGTTTTAAATTATGTTTTTTTGCAAGACGAGATAATCCTGCGATATCTGCGACTTCTAATAAAGGGTTACTTACTGTTTCGCAATATAAAACTTTCGTTTCAGGAGTAATTGCAGCCTCTACTATATCTAACTTGGTGATATCTACAAAAGTTGTTTTTATACCAAACCTAGGAGTGAAATTTTTAAGAAAAGCATACGTTCCACCATATATAGTCCTACTTGAAACAATATGATCTCCAGCGCTGCATAATTGCATTAGTGTAGGTGTAATTGCACCCATTCCTGAAGCTGAAACATTAGCAGTTTCAGTTCCTTCCATAGCAGCAAGAGCTTGGTCTAAATATAAATTGCTTGGTGATGAATGGCGGGAATACAAATAACAACCCTCCATATTTCCTTCAAAAGTATCAAACATTGTTTTTGCTGAAAGAAATGTATAGGTTGAAGAATCTGATATTGATGGGTTTACACCACCAAATTCCCCAAAATACTGCAAATCCTGAATTTTGTCAGCCGGATTAAAATTTTCCATTGTTATGTTATTATGAGGAACGAATTAATTTCATCCTCTAGTTACTATTTATTTTTATTTATTTAAATCAAAGCTGTGTAATAAGAAGCTATCTCGATGGTTAACTGGGTTATAAAATCGGAGTTGCTCACAATTCAAATTAATGACTTATTAGAATAATAATCAATAGTATTCTTAATGTTTGGATTTTTAAATTATTAATTTGTTATTTATTAGATTTATTATCTAATTTTGTTTTTGAGATGAGATTTAAATAGATTATTTTTCAGTCTAAAAACGACTTATAATTATGGTATTAGATTCTATAGATAAAAAATTGTTACTGTTACTTCAAACTGATAGTAAGAAAACAACCAAAGAATTATCAATGAAGTTAGATCTTTCTGTGACAGCAGTTTATGAGCGTATTAAGAAACTAGAACGAGAAGGAGTCATTCATAAATATGTAGCCTTAGTAGATAAATCTAAAATAGAAAAGGGATTTGTCGTTTTTTGCCACCTAAAACTCATTCAGCATACCAAAGAATTTCTAACCAAATTCGAAAGCGAAGTTATCGAGCTAAAAGAAGTTCTCGAATGCCATCATGTAAGCGGAGATTACGATTATATCCTAAAGGTTCTCGTAAAAGATATGGAAGCATACCGAGAATTTCTAGTAACTAAACTCACAAACCTACAGCACATCGGCAGTACTCAAAGTATGTTCATGATTAGTGAAGTAAAAAATTCAACGGTTATTTCTTTTTGATTTTTTTTGAGGTACTAAGGTTCTGAGTGGCAAAGGGACATCGGTTTTGTTTCAGGTTTATTTTGTTTCAGGTTTTGTGGCTCTAAAAAAAACTTAAATTTGGGTTTAATATTGAGGATATGATATATGGAACAATGGGAACCAATAACTTTAAAAGAACTCTTTAGTGAAATTCAAAAAACAGAAAAAGATCTAAATGGAGAATTGAAGAACTTCTGGGATTTGATTAAAATAGATCCGACAAAATGGGAGGAAAAAGAATATGGTGAAATGGGAGGAGGTTTTTGGGTAGTAGCGATTTGCGGATATAAAGTAATTTGGTATAATGATATTGAAGAAGGATTTAATATTTCAAATTATAAAATGTTTGGGGAAATTGAAGGCTATTGGTGTAATCAGGAAGAACTTGATTGTTCAGTTGCTAGGTTATTTGAATTAGTTAGATTTGGCGGAGAAGTTATTGGAGGGGCAGGTGGTCCAGCAAAAAAGATGGTTTAAAATAAAACTTTGCGTCTCCGCGCCTTTGAGAGAGATTTTAAAATAATTCTACGAGATTGATTTTTCAATCAGTTTTAAAAATCAGCAATCTTAAATCAAAAACAATATCTGCCTAATCTGCTAAATCTGCGTGATAATTTTAAACTTTTGCGATGCGTATTAAATTAGAGATTTTAGAAATCTACATTTTCTACTAAATCTCAAATATAATTTAACATTTTTATGTATTTATTATAATAAGTTTTCCATACTTCAAGAAATCCTGAGAAAAAACTCTAACTTTTAAAGTTTAAACAAAACTTAATTCCTTAATTTTGTATCGCTAAAAAATAAAAAATCAAAAACTATGAGTTCATTTGACGTAGTCATTATAGGTTCAGGTCCCGGAGGATATGTTTCGGCAATTCGTTGCGCACAATTAGGTTTCAAAACAGCTATAATCGAAAAGTACAATTCGCTTGGAGGAACATGCTTAAATGTAGGATGTATTCCATCAAAAGCATTGTTGGCATCTTCACATCATTATGCCGAAATCAAACACTTTGCAGATCACGGAATAGAAGTTTCTGGTGATGTAAAAATCAATTTAGAGAAAATGATTGCTCGTAAAAAAGCAATTGTAGATCAAACAGCAGGAGGAGTTAACTTCTTGATGGATAAAAATAAAATTACCGTTTTTAATGGTTTAGGTTCTTTTGTAGATGCTACACATATTGCTATTGCAAAAGAAGATGGAACATCAGAAACTATTGAAGCTAAATATACTGTTATTGCAACAGGTTCTAAGCCTTCATCTTTGCCTTTTATCAAAATTGATAAAGAAAGAATCATTACTTCTACTGAAGCATTAGCATTAAAAGAAGTTCCAAAACACCTTGTTATTATTGGAGGAGGAGTTATTGGAATCGAGCTTGGGCAAGTTTACCTACGTTTAGGAGCACAAGTTTCTGTAGTTGAATTTATGGACAGAATTATTCCTGGAATGGATGGAGCTTTGTCTAAAGAATTAACTAAAGTATTGAAAAAACAAGGAATGAAATTCTACGTTTCTCATAAAGTAAAATCAGTAGAAAGAAACGGTGATGCTGTTGTAGTTCAGGCTGAAAATGCAAAAGGAGAAACAATTACTTTAGAAGGAGATTATTCATTAGTTTCTGTTGGGCGTCGTCCTTACACAGACGGATTGAATGCTGATAAAGCTGGAGTAAAAATTTCAGACAGAGGACAGGTTGAAGTAAATGATCATTTACAAACAAATGTTCCAAATATTTATGCAATTGGAGACGTTGTTCGTGGAGCAATGTTAGCTCACAAAGCAGAAGAAGAAGGAGCAATGGTTGCTGAAATCTTAGCAGGTCAAAAACCACATATTGATTATAACTTAATTCCTGGTGTTGTATACACTTGGCCAGAAGTTGCTGCTGTTGGACAAACAGAAGAACAAGTAAAAGCTTCAGGTACTGAATATAAAGTTGGAAGTTTCCCGTTTAAAGCTTTAGGACGTGCAAGAGCAAGTGGAGATTTAGACGGATTTGTAAAAATAATTGCAGATGCTAAAACTGATGAGGTTTTAGGAGTACATATGATTGGAGCTCGTACTGCCGATTTAATTGCTGAAGCAGTTACAGCAATGGAATTTAAAGCATCAGCCGAAGATATCTCGAGAATGAGTCATGCGCATCCAACATTTGCAGAAGCAATAAAAGAAGCTGCATTGGCTGCTACAGATAATAGAGCATTACACGTATAAAAAATGTTGTAGAGACAAATGTGGTGTGTTTAACATCATGACAAAATAAAACCCGACAATTAATAATTAATTGTCGGGTTTTTTTGTTTTTTATGTTCTGTAGAGACGCACCGCAGTGCGTCTAAAGATAGTACGTCTTAAGCAGTAAATACACTTCTATAATTATTCCAATATCTGTAAATTAAAAATATATTGGCTAAAAATAATAATGCTGCAATTGGTAATTTATCAGGAGACATAAAATAATTGATGAACAAGATATTAATAGTAATTGGTAGGATTAAAATATTAGCAAGTGTCACATAACGACCAGTAACAAAAGCTATTCCGCAAATTAATTCTATTGACTTGGCTAGTGGATATAGGTATGACGAGGCGATTAGACCAACATTAAAGGCTTTGAAGCTATCATTTGTAATTGGTTCCGGTGGGACTAAATCAAAGAAATAGCTTAGGGAAGCAAAAAGCAGTAAAAGACCAATTAAAGTTCTGATAATAATAGTGGCGATTTTCATGATGTAGATGATTTTTATAGGTTAAAAAATTAAAATTTTTGATATAAAATTACCTCATTGTTAATAATTGAAAAACTGGTTTAATTATTAATTTATTATGAATTGTACAGTCTATTTAATGATGTTTTAGGATTTGTTTAAATGTATATCAAATATAATGATTTTTGTGCTATAAATAAATACATGATTTCTTATATTTTAGACTGATTTTTGATCTATTTTCTATAAATGAAGACGTCAAAAAAGTATTACTCTAAACTTTGATTTATAAGGCGTTCCATTAATTTATTTAATAATTCAACTTGATAATTGCCTACAGACGCTATAATATGATCATTACCAATACCGCTATCGTTGGTTATAAAAACATAGGTTCCATTGGTAGCTATTGCCATATATCGCATTAAGAATTCGGTTTCTTTGTCAATTCCACTAGCAGTAATCGGAATAATTTTAATTCCTTTTTTACTAGCGATTGCAATTAAATTATGGATTTCTGAAATAATTTGGTCGTCATAATGAGGTGGTGCATCCAGAACTAAAAATAAAATTCTTGAGGTTGCATCTTCAGACCATTCTAAATTATTAATAGATTCAGCTAATGCAGTTTCTACTGCTTCTGGAAAATCGCCTCCAGCATCGGCTGATTGTTCTTTTATAAAATTGATTGTGTTATCTATATTTGTAGAGAAGTCAGATTTTTTAGTAACATAGTCTTCACCTTTGTCTCTGTAAAAAACAGCTCCCATATTTACCGTCGTGTTCTCATTTTTACGTTTTACTTTTGAAATCACATCAGTTAATTCTTCTTTTAAATATTCTAATTCATCTCCCATTGAACCAGTTGCATCAACCATAAATGCGATGTCAATTTTCTTTTTAGGATTATTTTTGGTATAATTAGATATATTTAAATTATTGATTTTATAGTTGTTATAAGATTTAATGTTAGGAAAAATTTGGTCACCTATTTTAACTTTATAATTAAGTTCTTTTCCTCCTTTTAGGAATGGCCATAATTCTGCATTTCCTTTATTGTTCGTTTTTGATTGCCAAATTATTTCATTTTGTGAATTGATTAATGTAACAGGGACATCAATTAGATTTGTGGAATTTGATTTTACATTTATGGCAATTCTATTTTCTAAATTATATTTCCAGTATTTTTTCATTTCAGAAAATTCAGAGTTATTGCTTAATGATTCCCAAAATGACCAATTGTTTAAATCATTCCATTCTCCAGCAGTAATTTGACCAGCCTGGATTTGTTGTTGTGGTTCTTCAGAATCCGAATAGCTCTCGGCTTTTGAATCTGCTGCAGATTCTGTTGCTGTAGCATCTTTTGAGTCATCAGATGAAGTAGTATCTGCTTTCTTGCAGGAAAATAATAATACGATGATTACTAGTGTAGTCAGGCTAAATTTTGCAATTGTTTTCATAGGAGATTGATGTAATTAATGATTAATAAATGGGTTGTTTTTTAATAGTTTTTTTTAATCAGGGTATAAGTAGTTTTGTCTCAATAATCGTATCAATTTTATAAAATGGTTATAAAGTGGTGTAATAAAAAGCGTGCCAATATTTTTTGAGATTACTTTATCGAAGGAATTTTTTTGTCGTAATTTTGACGGATAAAAAAAAATAATTTTTGAGAGTTTCAATTCACAAGCATATTTCAAATCCTGCGGCCTTTAAACAGCAACTTTTAGTTTGGGCGCAACAACATCGAGAAGTTGTTTTTATGGATAGTAATTTATATCCGCAAGAATATTCTAGCTTCGATTGTTTATTGGCTGTCGATGCTTTTACTTCAATAAAAACTGACTTCCATAATGCATTCGAAGATTTAAAACAATACCAACAAACGACCAGAGATTGGCTTTTTGGGTATCTTACCTATGATTTAAAAAATGATATCGAAGAATTACAATCTGCTAATTTTGATGGGTTAGAATTTCCGGATTTATTTTTCTTTCAGCCAAAAAAAATATTTCTATTGAAAGGAAATCAATTAGAGATTCAATATTTATCAATGTGTGACGATGAGGTTGAAGAAGATTATAATGAGATCGAAGAAAGTCAAAAGTCAGATGTCAAAAGTCAAATGGATATTCTTATTAATCAGAGAATTTCTAAACAAGATTATGTTTCCAAAGTCAATTCGGTTTTAGAGCATATTCATCGTGGGGATATTTATGAAGCTAATTTTTGTATGGAGTTTTATGCCGAAGGTGCAACTATAAATCCATTAGAAAAGTTTATAAAACTTAATGAAATATCTCAAGCACCACTAACTGTATTTTTTAAAAATCACAAGCAGTACTTATTGTCGGCTTCGCCAGAAAGATATATTCGAAAAATAGGGGATCAGATAATTTCGCAGCCTATAAAAGGAACTTCAAAACGTTTTGCAGATAAGACAGAAGATGAAAAATCTAAGCTGCAATTGGAGGCAGATCCAAAAGAACGTGCCGAAAATATTATGATTACCGATTTGGTTCGGAATGATTTATCACATACAGCTCAAAAAGGCTCAGTGGAAGTGGTTGAATTATGCAAAATTTATTCTTTTTTGCAAGTACATCAAATGATTACTACGATTACTTCAAGATTAGATTCGCAATATTCAGCAATCGATGTATTAAGAACAACTTTTCCGATGGGTAGCATGACTGGAGCACCCAAGATATCAGCAATGAATATCATTGATAAGCTAGAAGAAACAAAGCGTGGTTTGTATAGTGGTGCTGTAGGTTATTTTACGTCAGATGGTGATTTTGATTTTAATGTTGTTATTCGAAGTATCCTGTATAATCAGGAAAAAGAATATGTTTCCTTTTCAGTAGGTAGTGCAATCACATCACAATCAGTTCCCGAGAAAGAATACGAAGAGTGTTTGCTTAAGGCAAAAGCGATGCAAGAAGTATTACGGTAGTTAACAAATCTATTTTGTATTTTTAACCAATTGATTTGTAAAACCAAATCATAACAAAAGACGTAAATTATATATGCTCCAAAAATTTAAAAATCATATTACAAAAGTGCTTCCTTTTTTAGAAAAGAAGAAATTGCTACTGGCTACAAGCGGAGGATTGGATAGTATGGTTATGGCACATTTGTTTGCGCAGCTAGATTATGATTTTGCAATTGCACATTGCAATTTTCAGTTACGGGGATTAGAAAGTTTTGGAGATCAGGAGTTTGTTAGTACTGCTGCTGAAAATTTAAAATGTCAATTTTTTATTACTCAGTTTGATACTGAAGCTTTCGCTAAGGATTATAAACTTTCGACTCAGGTTGCTGCAAGAGAACTGCGCTACAATTGGTTTTATGAACTTTTAGAAACCGAAGGTTATGATTATATTTTAACGGCGCATCATGCTGATGATAATCTAGAAACATTTATAATTAATTTAAGCCGAGGAACAGGCTTAGATGGTTTGATCGGAATTCCAGAGCAAAACGAAAAACTTATTCGTCCGCTGTTGCCGTTTTCAAGAGAAGAAATAAAACAATACGCTGAGGATAATGCTATTGAATGGCGTGAGGATAGCAGTAATGCTTCAAATAAATATTTGCGAAATAAAATCCGTCATGATTTAGTTCCGATTTTAAAGGAGATAAATCCTGGTTTTTTGACAGCTTTTCAGAAGACTCAGGAATTTTTGCAAGAAGCTCAAGTTATGGTAGAAGATGCCTCAATTATGGTGTATCAACAAGTTGCAAAAGAAATTAATGATGAAATTCATTTTGATTTAAATCAATTAAAACGATTGACAAATTATAGATCATATTTATATCAATGGCTTAAGGAATATGAATTTTCGGCTTGGGATGATATTTATGAGTTAGTTGATAGTCAGTCTGGTAAGCAGGTTTTTTCGCCAGAGTTTCGATTGATAAAAGATAGAACAATATTAATTTTAGGTCCAATTCCCAAAATAAAGCAAGAAGAATTTTATATAGAAATTAATGACAAAGAAGTTAATTTTCCCTTAAAATTGAAACTCTGTAACGTAGGTCACATAACAATAGATTCAAATAAAGCTATATTTGTGGACGTCGAAAAAATTCAGTTTCCTTTAGTTTTACGTAAATGGAATGAAGGTGATGTTTTTCATCCGTTTGGAATGAATGGGAAATCTAAAAAAGTAAGTAAACTTTTTAAAGATGAAAAATTATCCTTGATTGAAAAAGAAAACACTTGGATTTTGTGTTCGAATAATCAAATTGTTTGGGTTGTAGGGATCAGACAAGATGAGCGTTTTAAAATAGAAAACACTACAAACAAGATATTAAAAATAGAATTACAATAATGAAATCAACCTATCTACTATCAAAACAATTTTGGAATAATTCAATCGTGTTTCTGCTGTTTTTCTTTTTTGCTTTTGCAAAAGGAAATGCACAAATATTAGAACCAGTAAAATGGACTTCTAAAATCGAAAAGAAATCGGGAAACAATTTTGTATTAATTTTTGATGGAGTTATTGAGAAAGATTGGCATATATATTCTCAATTTACCCCAGACGGTGGGCCACTACCATTAGAAATTTCGTTTAAAAATCAAAAAGGGAATTATAATTTGGTTGGTAAAGCCAAAGAAGGGAAAACCAGAACAGCATTTAATGATATATTTGGTGTTAATGAAACTTTCTTTGAAGGGAAAGCGCATATAGAACAAGAAATAACAATTGTAAATTCTGATATAAAAACTATCGAAGTTGAATTTGATTTTCAGATTTGTAAAGAGGTATGTATCAATTTAAATAAGAAATTTTCTATTGCAATTCCAGCTTCATTTAAGATGGACGTAACTGCACCAGTTGTTAAAGCAGATGAAGTAAAAACAGGGGAAACTGCAAAAGATGGAGTAGTTGTTGATACTACAAAGGCCACCGCTGGAACTGATATCACTGATGTTTCAAAAAGCGATACTGATGTAGCTTTGCCAACTCAGGAAATGCCTGAACCAGCTCCACAAAGAAGTTTATGGTCTATTTTCTTTATTGCATTTTTATCAGGTTTTGCAGCTTTACTTACTCCATGTGTGTTTCCTATGATTCCTATGACAGTTAGTTTTTTTACAAAACAAAGTAAAAGTAGAGCAAAAGGAATCAGAAATGCTATTATTTACGGGTTCTCTATTATTGCAATTTATGTGATATTAGGTCTTATTGTTACTAAAATATTTGGTGCAGATGCATTGAATGCACTATCTACAGATGTTTGGTTTAACTTAATATTCTTTGTTATATTAATCATTTTTGCAACTTCATTTTTGGGAGCTTTCGAAATTATGTTGCCAAATTCATGGGCAAATAAAGCAGATCAACAAGCAGATAGAGGAGGATTAATTGGAATATTGTTTATGGCTTTGGCTTTAGCGATTGTTTCATTCTCTTGTACAGGACCAATTGTTGGAACGTTATTAGTTGAAGCTGCTTCAAATGGTGGAATTGCTCCAATTGTCGGAATGTTTGGTTTTTCATTGGCTTTAGCCCTACCATTTATGTTGTTTGCAATGTTCCCAGGCTGGTTAAACTCATTGCCAAAATCTGGCGGATGGTTAAATACAGTAAAAGTGGTTTTAGGATTCCTTGAACTGGCTTTGGCATTCAAATTTTTATCAAATGCAGATTTGGTTTTACAATTGCATTTACTAGAAAGAGAAGTTTTTATAGCAATTTGGATTGCCATTTTTGGAGCTTTAACATTATACTTATTTGGTAAAATTACATTGCCACACGATAGCCCTTTACAGCATATTTCTGTCGGACGTTTATATTTAGGTTTACTTACGCTTGTGTTTACCGTGTATTTAATTCCAGGACTTTGGGGAGCGCCATTAAAATTAATTAGTGCTTTCCCACCACCACCACAATATAGCGAAAGTCCGTTTGGAGTAGGAGGGTCAAGTGGTTCAAACCTTGGTTCAGAAAAAGGGTTGCCTGATGGGGCTGAATTAGGACCACACGGAATTATGGTTTTTCATGATTATGAAGATGGGGTAGCGTTTGCTAAATCGATCAACAAACCAATTATGCTCGATTTTACAGGTTATGCTTGTGTAAATTGTAGAAAAATGGAAAATAATGTTTGGTCAGACGAAAGAATATTACCAATCTTAAAAAATGATGTTGTGCTTATTTCTTTATATGTTGATGATAAACGTGAATTGCCAGCAGATGAACAATACGTAACTGCTACAGGAGATAAAATTATTACAGTAGGTGATAAATGGACAGATTTTATGATTTCTAAATATAAAACCAATACACAACCTTTGTATATCATGACTGACTTAGAAGGGAATAATTTAAATAGATCTAAACCAACAATTAGTTATGTTGGAGCTGATGAATATTTGAAATGGTTAAAAGACGGAATTTCAAAGTTCAAATAAATAATTAAAAAGACCAATCTTATGATTGGTCTTTTTGTTTTATGTTACTAGGCATATAAAGGTCTTTTTTTATAAAAATTCTCCGTGCTGAGAAATGTCTAAACCTAATTCTTCTTTCTCTTCTGTTACTCTTAGAGGGGTAATTTTGTTTACAATAAAGAAGAGTATATAAGATCCTACAAATGCAAAAATAGATACGATAATCATCGCTATTAATTGGTTTGTAAATAATGTTGAGGTTCCAAAAATAAGTCCTTGATTATCTCCAACGGCAGGATTGATCGCTTTAGAAGCAAAAACTCCGGTTAATACCATTCCTACCATACCACCAACGCCGTGACAAGCAAAAACATCTAGCGCATCATCGATTTTTCCTTTAGGAAATTTGCCTACAACAAGATTACTTACAATAGCGGCAAATGCTCCAATAAAGATTGCATGAGGAATACTTACGAAGCCTGCTGCTGGAGTAATGGCTACTAGACCTACAACCGCTCCAATACAAGCTCCGAGCGCAGATAATTTATGTCCTAAAATTTTATCAAGAAATACCCAAGCCATTGCAGCGGCAGCGGCTGCAACGGTAGTGGTTCCTAAGGCTTGAACAGCTAAACCATTAGCTCCTAAAGCTGAACCAGCATTAAATCCGAACCATCCGAACCATAATAATGCAGTTCCTAGTAATACATAGGTAATACGGGCAGGATTTACTTTTTGAACTTTTCTTTTTCCTAAAAATATGGCTCCTGCCAATGCAGCCCAACCTGCACTCATGTGTACAACTGTTCCTCCAGCAAAATCAAGTACGCCCATTTTAAAGAAAATACCCTCAGGATGCCAAGTCATATGTGCCAAAGGAGAGTATATGACTAATATAAATAATACCATGAATAATAAGTAAGCCCAAAATCGAATACGCTCTGCAAATGCTCCTGTTATCAAAGCTGGGGTTATAATAGCAAATTTTGCCTGAAATAATGCAAATAACATAAATGGGATAGTAGGAGCTAGACCCCATGCGGTATTAGTGCCTACGCCTTGAAAAAACAAATTAGAAGTTGGGTTGCCTATAATTCCACCTATTGATGGGCCAAATGCTAATCCAAATGCAATAACTACCCATAATATTGTTACAATTACCATTGCCATAAAACTTTGAAGCATGGTACTGATTACATTTTTCTTACCAACCATTCCTCCATAAAAGAAACCTAATCCGGGAGTCATTAGTAATACAAATGCAGTTGCAACAATCATCCAAGCAGTATCGCCAGTATCAAACTTCACAGCTTTGGCAGGAATAGGGTTATCAGACAGGATAAAATTAGAGAGAAAGGTTAATACCAAAATCGTGATAAGAATCACAGTTAAAATAATTTTTCGCATAGTTGGTTAGTTTTAAATTTTAATAAAAATATAAAATGATTTGACACCCCTGTAAAAAATGGCATTAACTATTTGATTTTTATTAAATTTTCATTTTAACCCCTTTAATTTTAGTGGCAGTGGTTAAAAATGATATTAAAATTGAGTTTTGTAAATGATAGGCTTTGTTTGTTTGTAGTTTGTAGTTTATGATTTAATTAAAAATGCCAGTTTTTTTTATGACGTGATTAGTTATTAATTGAATGTAGAGTTCTAAGTATTCTTATAAAATGGATTGAAATAAAAAAGGACTTAAATGAATTATTCATTTAAGTCCTTTTGCTTTGCTATTAATAATTTAAAACGACTATTAATATAGTTTTATAGAACGTTTATTTCTGATTGTATTTCTCTTTGTACTTTTTATTCAATTTAGTTTGATGTGTTTCCAGGCTAATCATTCTTCCTTGTATGAAAGCATTGGTAAGTTTGTTAGTTCTCATGTCCAATGCATCACCTTCGGATATAAATAAAGTAGCGTCTTTTCCAGTTTCTAGAGTTCCGCAAAGTTCATCTATACCTAATAGTTTAGCGGTATTAGATGTTATTAATTGTAATGCCTGTTCTTTATCTAAACCATAAGCAGCACAGGTACCTGCTAAAAAGGCTAAGTTTCGAGTATTCATTCGTTCGTTGTCTCCACTATTTTCTAAACCAACTAAAATACCTTTGTCGGTTAATATTTTCGCCATCTTATAAGGTAAATTAACATCTTGATCATCACTTTGTGGCATATCATGAACACGTTTTAGCAATACTCCGATATTGTTTTTTTGTAATAAATCAGCAGTTTTGTAAGCTTCAAAACCACCTACGACAACTACTTTTTTGATTCCATTATCCTGAATTAATTTTATAGCATCAATGATTTGTTTTTCTCCATCGGCATGGATGAACAAAGTTTGAGTTCCATCAAAAAGCCCTTTTGTTGATTCAAAAATCAAGTTTCTTTCTTTTGGAGCGTCCCCAAAATAGGCTTTAGAATTAATTAAAAAAGCATTGATTTCTTCAATCTGGGGTACATAATCTTTGTTGGCTTCAATAGGACCTGGCTCAAACCAAGAACCACTTTTTTTAAAGCTAGGAGGGAAATTAAGATGAATCCCGTCATTTTCTTTAAGTACAGCATCTTGCCAACTCCATGCATCTAATTGTACTATTGATGAAGTTCCAGAAACTCTTCCGCCACGAGGCGTGATTTGTGCTATTAAAATTCCGTTTGGACGAACTGTTTCTATTACCTTAGATTCAGAATTATAAGCAATAATACTTCTTACATTAGGATTAAAGCTTCCAATTTCTTCATCATCATTAGATGATTTTACAGCATCAATTTCTACAAGTCCTAACGTGGAATTTGGAGCAATAAATCCTGGATATACATGTTTCCCGCTAGCCTCAATTGTAGTGTCGTATGCATCTGCAGCTAGTCTGATTGTTCTGGCATCAGCTACCAATGTTATTTTTCCATCTTTAAACCCGATAGCGCTATTCTCTATCACATTTCCATTGCCTAAATGTGCAGTAGCATTTAGTATTAAAACTGATTTTGTTTGTTTTGGAGCTGGCGTTTGCTGTGCTTTTATATATATTGGCATACAAAATGCCAATAGTAAAATATATATGTTTTTACTTGTCATAGTTCTCTATTTTCTATTTGTGAATCTTTCGTTTTTATTGTTCTAAAGTATCACAGTGATATTCTTTTTTCTCTTTCTTTTTTGGTTGCTGAGTAGCTGCTCCTTTATTTTTTTCTTGTAGCAATTGACCTATTAGTTCACTTCTTTCTTTGGTTATAGCAAGCTCTTGTTCCGTTTCTTTTAGAAGATCATAATATACTACGCCTTCAATAATTGTTTTTTCAGCTTTAGCATAAATAGATAATGGATTAGCACTCCATAACACAACATCTGCATCTTTTCCTATTTTTAAACTACCTACTTTATCATCAATATGTAATAATTTTGCAGGATTCAGGGTGACAAATTTCCAAGCTTCTTCTTCAGATATATTGCCATATTTCACAGCTTTGGCTGCTTCCTGATTTAATCTTCTGGACATTTCGGCATCATCAGAGTTGTAGGCAACTACAATTCCTTCATTGTGCATAATTGGTCCATTAAATGGGATAGCATCATTTACTTCAAATTTATATGCCCACCAATCAGAAAAAGTTGAAGCTCCAACTCCGTGTTCTTTCATTTTATCGGCTACTTTATATCCTTCTAGAATATGGGTAAAAGTGTTTACTTTAAAATTGAATTTTTCAGTAACATTCATTAACATTAAAATCTCCGATTCTATATAAGAGTGACAAGTAATAAAGCGCTCTTTATTTATGATTTCGGCAATAGTTTGTAATTCTAAATCTATTCTAGGTGCTTTTCCTTTTTTAGAACCCGAATTGTATTTTTTCCAAGAAGCATCGTATTCTTTTGCACGTTGGAAATAATCGGTAAAAACTTGTTCAACTCCCATTCTTGTTTGCGGGAAACGCGTAGGATTTGTGATTCCCCAATTAGATTGTTTTACGTTTTCACCCAGTGCAAATTTGATAAATTTTGGCTGATTTTTGTATAGCATTTCTTCTGCAGGTTGTCCCCATTTCCATTTTACAATTGCAGAACGGCCACCAATTGGGTTGGCAGATCCATGTAGTAATTGTGAAATTGTAACTCCACCAGCTAAATCTCTATAAATATTAATGTCTTCAGAATTTACAACATCTTCTATAGTTACTTCTGCTGTTGAGTTATGCCCCATTTCATTTACACCATTTGATATTGCAATATGAGAGTGCTCATCAATAATACCACTAGTAAGGTGTTTCCCTTTTGCATCAATAACTGTTGCTGACGCATCGGATAAATTTTTCCCCACCGCTGCTATTTTTCCGTTTTTGATTAAGACATCAGTCTCTTCAAGAATTCCTTCTTTTTCATTAGTCCAAACAGTAGCGTTTTTAAATAAGATTGTTTGTGCAGTTAATTTTTTTGAATTACCAAAAGCAATGTTTGGGTAAGTAACTGGCATAATTGGATTTAGTTTTTCTGTTTTAGCAGAATCTTTCTCTGTTACAAAAGGAGCCATTTTTATGGCTGTCCATTGCACTTCATTGCCATTAGGTAAAACTGCTTTTCCAGAAAGTTTTTGAGCGTTTTCTACTAGTCCAGTTAATCGACTATAATCTGCTTTAGTTGAATCTTTTGATTTTATTAATAGAGTAATCCAATTGTTTGCAGTTGAAAATGTACTAGTTATTTTTTTAGCATCGACAGTTGTTATCTCCGATTTTTGAGCAGTAGCTGTACCATCAATTTTCCATTTGTAAGTAGTTGAGTCGAAAGTTAAATCGTAATTACCACGAATATCTTTTGCATTAGCATCATTTATAACATATTTACTTCCTTGAACCCAGTTTTCATATAAAATGGTTTTCTCATCAAATATCTCCCCTGAAGTAATTACGAAGTTTGCATAACTACCATTTTTTAAGCTTCCTATTTCATTACTTTTTCCTAATATAGCTGCAGGCACAGTTGTTAGAGCTTCTAATGCTTTTGTTTTATCAAAACCGTATTTAATAGCTTTTATCAGATTGGTTCTAAAATCTTCCGTTTTCTTTAATTTGTCTGTTGTTAAAGCAAAAACGACTCCGTTGTCTGAAAGAACTTTTAGGTTAGTTGGAGCTTGATTCCAAAAACGCATGTCGGCTAATTCTATTTGATTAGATTGATATGGATTTGAAACATCATATGCTTCTGGGAAGTTTATCGGAATAATAAATTGTGAATTTGTTTTTTTGATTTCTTCAATTCTTTCAAACTCATTTCCTGATCCTTTTAAGACATAATTTAATCCAAACTCTTTGGCTATTTTGGCAGCTCTTAGGCTGTTTAATTTATCTTCAGTCGTGAAAATTTGGGTTAATTTTTCGTTACTTGTTAATGCCTCTAATGATAAATCCTTGGTCGCTGAATTTCCTTTTTTATACCAATCTAAATCCAAATACATTTGGCGAAGCAATGCCATCATTCCCATTAAAGAACTTGGATACGCTTGGTTAGTTGCTACACTTCGTGTAAAACCAAAATGATTGGTTGCTTTATTAGATAGAATTCGGGTACTGTTTTCGTTATTGTTTAATGCTATTAATACACCAGTTCCACGAGCGACTCCATCAGGGATATGAGTTCCAACTACTCCAAAACCAGCTTTTAATAATTCTTCAGCTTTAGGTTGGTCGTATTTAAAACTTTCGTATGCATTTACTTCAGAACGAATACTTTCATTCCAATAATATCCAGTTCTTTTAGTATCGTATAATGGGTTGCGTCCACCGGAATAACCTTTTGGTTTTTCTACTCCAAAAGAAGTATAAATATCTATAAAAGAAGGGTAAATTGTTTTTCCTTCCAGATTAATCGTGATGCTGTTTTTTGGAATAGCAATATTGTTTCCCGCACCAACTACTTTTCCATCTTGTATAAGTAAAGTCCCTTTTTCTATTTTTTGTGTTGGAGTTACATAAATAGTTGCATTAGTAAAAACGGTGTAATTATTGTTCTTACTATGGATACTTTCATTATTGGGAAAATAATCTTGGGCGTGTATTTTTGTTAAAAAAGTGCTTAAAAATAGCAGTAATATGGCTTTTTTCATAGATAAATAGGTTAGTTTTTCATAAAAATAACAAATATTAATACTTGGACAAGTTAAAACCAGAAAATTATTTTATTTATTGAAGCAAGCTAATGAAATAGAGTAATGGAACATTTTTTCAGGGAATCTTAAAAGAGTAAAATAGGTATTAATACTACTGATTTATTAGCTGTGACTAGTTTTTCCTTAGACTGCTTTCATAGCGGTTTTTTAATCCATCAAGATAAGGAGCCTTAATTTCTGTAGCAATTTCTACGGCTTTTTTTAAAGCTGCTATGGCGTTACTCTTCTTTCCATTTTGTTCGAGAATATCACCGTATTTTAAAAATGCTATTGGTGAATTTGGATACAATTCAGAATTACTCTTTAAGATAGATTCGGCAATAAAAGGTTTTGTTTTTGTATGTTGAGAAGCCAATGCATCAATGTCTTCCTCTTTGTATAAATCAGATTTTACTAAATTTGATACAGCATTAAATACATGCTGATCCATTTTTACCAAATCAGTTTCGTCAATGGGTTTTGTTTGTTGATTAATTGTAGCCTGTAGTTCTAGATAAAGATTTTTAGATTCAGCAGCTTTTTTATTTCTATAATCAGCAGCTTTTTTTTGTGCTAATTCCACCGCTTTATCATAAGCCATTTCGGGAGTTGTTTTGTATTCTGGAATTACACCAACACCTTCCCAGTTTGTTTTTGTTATTGGGTTTATTCCAGTTCCAGTAGGAACAAATATTTCTAATAGACTGTTAATTTCATAAGGTTCGCCAGGATTAGCTCCGCCACCAGTTGTTTTGCCAACTAATGTTGCTCTTTTTTGGGTTTGCATATTATAACTGAATTCTTCAGCTCCGGAAAAGGTTTTAGGACTTGTAATAATGAATAAAGGAACATCAATCCTCTTTTTCCGTTTACTTCTTTTACCCAAAATTCCTCGGTAAAATTATCTTTTCTGAAATATAAAGTGTTTAGTAATATAGGATCTTTGAAAAAATAACTACATAAATATTGAACTGTTTTAGGACTACCACCGCCATTGGTTCTTAAATCAATAATAATAGCATCTGCAGTTTCTAGTAGATGCATATAAGAATCAATTGTTTGGTCGGTTTCATGTATGAAATTATTATATTTAATGTATCCGACATTACTATCAATTAGTTTGACTTCTCTAAAACCATTTGCTCGTTTGCGATTGTCGGTGTAATTGTGTAGGTAATTTTCATAAGAATCTTTATTTAAATCTTTTTTCTCATTAACAGGAGGGATAAATTTAGGCCAAATTCCAAGATGCTTGTCATTATTAATAAATCGCACTTCTTTTGTTAAGGCTACAGTAAAAGAATCTAATAAATCATATTTTTTGAACTTCCCTTCTTTATAGGAGTTTTTTAAATGGTTTCCAATTAATTTGGCTTTATCTGGAAATATGTAATTTTCTTGTAATAAAGAATCTATTTTTAAAACGGTTTCTTTTTTGAATTTCTCCGTTATTGTTTTCTGTTGACCACTTACATTTACTACGAAAGTAAAGGATAGAATTAGAAAAAAAATAAACTTATTTTTTGAAGGTTTAAACGGTTTTTTCATAATTGCTAGGTTTGGTTGATAACGTTTTTTGATTTTTGTTTTGATGATTGGAAGGTGCTGCCTCCCTAACAACAGGAGCATGTATTAACCTTAGCAATACGAAACTAAACGAAATAAAAATTTTTT